>CAJXVF010000225.1 GCA_913060845.1 uncultured Alphaproteobacteria bacterium
CGAGATGTAGAGAGGTCTCGTGGGCTCGGAGATGTGTATAAGAGACAGGTTGCGGCCAGCGACATCTGGTTGAAGGTTCAAACATCCCCCGACCTTGCCGCTGCGCAGCTCGGCGCGCCCTGGACCGCGCGGCTGGAGCTGAAGGAAATCACGCTGGACGACCCCCAGCTCACCAAGCTTAGCCGCCGTCGTTGGGTTATCGACGCATCCGGGCGCTATGACGCTGATGCAACACGCCTCCCCATCAAAGCACAGATCACAGGCGCTGGCCTGGCAGAAGCGCGCTTTAATGGCAGCGCTGACCTGTCGGGCGTCGTCGAGGGTGCGTTCACGGCGAATATCCTGAACCTAGCAGAACTCGCACCCCTATCCGGCCTACCCCTGAACGGCCAAGGTAAACTGGCGGGCGATGTCCGGTTTGGGCCTGATGGATTGAAGCTCAAAGGATTGAACGCAACCGCACTTGGCGCAGCACTATCCGGTGCGGTAACGCTTGGACCGGGGCTGCAAGAAATCGACAGCGCCCTGAAGTTGAGCGTGCCTGACCTCGGCAAGGTCGCCAGGATTGTTAAAGCGCCGGTGGATGGTGCCCTTTCTGGCGGTATCAAAATCTCCGGCAAACTGACGGATCCAGCTGTGGCGGCAGACCTGAACTTCGCGCCGCTTATTGCCGCCGGGCAGACGTTCCAGACAGCCCGCATCCAGGCTGATGCAAAAGGCCTGACGACCGGCCCGAATGGCCGCCTCAATGTGTCTGCAGCATCACCCTACGGGCCGCTGGACGTAAAGACGCTATTCGCACTTAAAGACCAGACTCTCAGTCTGAAGGACATCGCGGTTAGCGGACCAGGGGCGGAAGCGGCAGGCGATCTCTCGGTCAATCTCAACACGACGATTGCAGATGGAACGGTGCGGGTAACGCTCGCCAGTCTTGCAGAAGCAGGCCGCGCGTTTGGGCAGCAAGCGGCTGGCGAGGGTGGCGGCGTCATCAAGCTTTCCAGGGGCAGGTCCGGCCAGCAAATTGATGCTGACCTAGACCTCAAAAACCTTTCTGCCGCTGGCGTCAACGCAAAGCGCATTACGGTGAAAGCAAATGGCGGCATAGATGGTGCCTCACCCATCAAAGCAGAAGTAACCGTTGAACAAGCGAAGCTGGATGGCGCGGAGATTGCCGAAGCCATCGTCACACTAGACGGGCCGCTTAGCGGCGCGGATGTGACGGCCAAAGTTAAAGGAAAAGCGAGCGGTCAGGCCGTGTCGGCAGATATCGCAGGCAGGCTGGCGCTCGCTAACGGCAATGCGCGCTTTGAGCTAGCGAGTGGCAAGGGCGCATTCGCCGGGGCACCGTTCAGACTAGAGTCTGGCCTCCTCGTTTCACAAAGCAGCGCCGGGCTGACGGTGAAGGGGCTCGACCTTCAATCCAAGCCCATAAAACTCACCGCGTCTGTCGATATGTCGGGCGAGCGGATCAGCTTGGATTTGAGAGAAGCCAACGCTGATCTAGGTGCGTTACAGAAATTCATCCCAAGCCTACCGGTCCTTGGCCAAGTGACAGCCTCCGGCAAGATTGACGGCACACTGGCGGCACCTCAGGGCGCCATTGTCCTAAAGGCCAGCAGTATCCGTGCGGCTGATGATCCAAGCGGTGCCGAAATGGAAGTAGATGGTCGGTTCGGCTTAGCACCTGGCGCATTGACCATCGACATCAGCGGTGCAGGTCTTGGCCCGACACCACTGATGATCAAAGGCGAAGTTGGCCTTGCGCAAAGTGCCAGTGGCCCACCACTCCCCAACGATGCGTCCCGACTGGCTTTGGCCGTTGCATGGCAGGGATCGGTTGAGCCAATCCTGGCATTGGCACCGCTGGATGATCACCGCGTGACCGGCGATGCCATGATCGATATCCGCGTTGGCGGAACCGTGGGCACGCCGGATGTGCAGGGCCAAATCGCACTCGGCCCCGGCGGATATGAGCATCTGGAATTCGGCACGACATTGAAGTTCGACCAGATCGCCGTCACAGCCAACGGGCCGCGTATTGAGCTTCGGCCATTCACCGCACAAGCTGGTCCTGGCAGCATTTCTGCCGAAGCGGTGGCGACGCTGGATGCAGCGGCAGGCTATCCGTTCCAATTCACCGCCAATCTAAGCAATGCCCGCCTTGTCGCCCGGGATGATATCGCGGCGAGTGCTAGTGGGTCACTGAAAGCTGAAGGTGGTGCCAAGCTCATCAATGTCGTCGCCCGCATCACGACCGATAAGGTTGAAGTGGAGTTGATTGATAATCTCCCCGCTGAAATTCCAGAGCTACACGTCACCGAAATTGGCGACATGCCGGAAGGCCGGGAAATTGGTGATGAAGATACAGGCGCCGGCGGACCGGTTATCAACTTAGATGTTGCCGTGAATATTCCGGGGCAAGCGTTCGTGCGGGGACGCGGTCTCGAGTCAGAATGGGGCGGGGATATTACTGTCGGCGGAACCGCAGCACAGCCTGATATCAACGGCCTGCTGACCATGCGTCGTGGTACGTTTGACTTGCTCGGCAAGCGGCTCGATATCACCAAAGGCGAAGTGCGATTGAGCCCAGACGCCAGTGGCAAGGTCGATCCGCTGCTTGATATTGTGGCTGAATATGAAGGAAATGATTTCGTCGCCAAGGTTCAACTTCTGGGCCCAGCGGCGAAACCGGAACTCATTCTGTCATCCACACCAGAACTGCCCCGTGACGAAATTCTGTCCCGGTTGCTGTTCAACAAAAACGCTGGCGCACTGACCGCAACGGAATCCCTGCAACTCGCCGCAGCAGTCGCGAGCCTTGCGAGTGGCGGTGGCGGGTTCGACCCCGTTGCTGAAGTCCGCAAGGCCGTCGGCATCGATACGTTACGTGTTGATGTGGGCGAAGACGGGGCACCAACCGTTGAAGCGGGCAAATATCTCACCAAAGACATTTATGTCGGCGTACGCCAAGGCGGAGGCAAGGCCGCAGGCACGGTCGTGGTGGAGGTCGAGTTGTTCGACAATTTGTCCGTTGAGAGCGAGTCCAAACAAGACGGCTCCCAGAAAGTCGGCGCGCGCCTGAAGTGGGATTACTGACCGACTTCTGAAAGGCTGCGCTGATCCAATAGCGACGTTAGAAGTTCGCCGCATTCAGCATCGAACACGCCATCCACACGCCGGGGCCGGAAGCGGCGCTGGAATGCGGCTGTCGCTGAAGCTGTCGCAACATCAAGCGCACCAGATTCCACCACCGCATACCCCCATTGGGCAAGCAGGCGCTGCACCGTGATCAGCGGTGGGCGCTGGCCGAAGCTGTTGCGACGCGCTGGTTCTGGCCAAAGCCCTACGCCCGCGCGGGCCAATTCTGCCCAAGGGAATAACTCGCCAGGATCCGACTTCCGTGTCGGCGCGATATCACTATGGGCAAGGACCCGCGCCTGGGAGATCCCGTGGCGCGCCATGATTTGCCGGGAAAGGCTGATGACAGCGGCAATCTGCGCCTCTGGAAACGGCTTCAGGCCATGAGCATGGCCGGTATTGATGATCTCTATGCCGACGGACACATCGTTCAAGCGGCTTCGTCCCGCCCAATCTGAAAGCCCCGCATGCCAGGCGCGTTTCGCTTCATCCACCATGGCGAAAACGGTGCCGTCTTCATCTACGCAATAATGCGCGCTGACTTTGGCTTCAGCATCAGCCAGCCGGGCCAAGGCTTCTGCACCCGTTGCCATGCCGGTGTAGTGGAGGATCAGGGCGTCGATGGGCGCACCGGGCGGGCGGTCGTCAAAGTTCGGTGAAGGGTAGGGCCGGTTCAAACCGCACTTTCCAGCGCTTCAGCTTTCTCCGCGAGTGCAAGCCAGCGCTCCTCCGAATCCTCAAGCTCAACCTCTGTTTTTTTCAGGAAGGCAGTCAGTTTGTGATAGCGGTCCGGGTCTCGGGAATAGGCGTCGGGCTCGGCCAGTGCCGCTTCAATCCGGCCAACATCCTGCTCCAGCTTGGCGATGGTTTTGGGCAATTCATCAAGCGCGTGCTGCTCATTGAACGTCAGGCCAACGCGTTCTGTGCGCGGCCTTGGCGGCGAAGCAGTGGGCGCTGATTTAGCCGGTTTTGACTTTGTCAGGCCAAGCTTATCGCCCCGCTGGCGGACATAATCTTTGTAGCCACCTACAAACTCTCGCGCTTGGCCATCCCCCTCCAGCGCAATAATGCTGGCGACCATGCGTTCCAGAAAATCCCTGTCATGGCTGACGACGATCAGCGTGCCTTTGAATTCCCCAAGCGCATCCTCCAGCAGGTCAAGCGTATCCATATCGAGATCATTGGTCGGCTCATCAAGAACCAGTAGGTCGCTTGGCCGGGCCAACAACTTTGCCAGCAGCAACCGGTTCCGCTCACCGCCAGACAGCGTGCTGACCGGGCCGCGCACTTGGTCCACGTCGAAATTGAAATCTTTCAGATATCCGACCACATGGCGCGGCGTATCCAGCACCATTACCTGGTCGCCGCCGCCGGGGCACATGGTACGCCAAAGCGATTCGTCCGGATCAAGCCCTGCACGTTTCTGGTCGAAATAGGCAGCGTTCAGGGTTTTAGCGATGCGGACATTGCCACTGTCTACGGGCAGGTCTTTGGTCAACATACGGATCAGCGTGGTTTTCCCAGCCCCATTGGGGCCGAGTACGCCAATTCTTTCACCTTTGAGGATGCGCGTTGAGAACTCACTGAACAGCACCCGCTTACCCTTGCCGTCCGGTGCGGGGACAGAGGCTGAAATATCCTTCGCCTCAATCGCCATGCGGGATTTGGCTTCGCCTTCGCTGATCTGAAGATCAATGCGGCGGGGCTTGCCGATCAGCGCAGACCGCTGGTCCCGCATAACATCAAGCCTGGCCAATCGACCTTGATTGCGCTTTCGCCGGGCTGTGACGCCACGCAGCAGCCAGCGTTTCTCTTGGGCTAGTTTGGTGTCCAGCCGCTCCGCCTGCCTGGCTTCTTCCTCATAAATGCTTTCGGCCCAGGCCTCATATTCGCGGAACCGCTTTTGCGCGGTGCGTAGAATGCCGCGCTCGAGCCAGAACAGGCGCTGCGTGATCGCATCCAGAAAGGCGCGGTCATGGCTGATGACCAGAACGGCACCGCCGAAGCTCAACAGAAAATCTTCAAGCGCTTGGATCGCCAACAAGTCCAAATGGTTGGTCGGCTCATCTAGCAGCAGTACATCTGGCGGGCGGATCAGCGCCCGGGCTAGGCTGACCTTGCGCGCCTCGCCACCAGAAAGCTCGGTCGTCATGCGCCCACCCGGCATGCCAACGCGCTCCAATGCGGCCGATATCTCATGGTCGCTGGGCGGATTTTCGGGATCAGCAG
>CAJXVF010000226.1 GCA_913060845.1 uncultured Alphaproteobacteria bacterium
CACCTCTCTATTCGTCGGCAGCGTCAGATGTGTATAAGAGACAGGGCCTCAGCGACAAAATCGGGGTTCGCGACGGCAGCTGAATTGATGGAGACTTTGTCTGCACCTGCCAAAAGCAGCTTGCGTACGTCTTCCACTGTGCGCACTCCGCCGCCGACAGTTAGCGGCATGAAGCACTGTTCTGCGGTGGCGCGGACCACATCAAAAATAGTGTCGCGGCCTTCGTGGCTGGCGGTGATATCCAGGAAACACAGCTCGTCTGCCCCGGCTGCATCATAAATCCGAGCTTGCTCGACGGGGTCGCCTGCGTCCACCAGATCAACGAAATTTACGCCTTTGACGACACGGCCTGCATGCACATCTAAGCAGGGAATAATCCGAACTGTGAGCATTAGCGTGCGGCCAGAATGGCGAGCGCCGGGTTCAACATACCGTCATACAAAGCGCGACCGATGATGGCGCCTTCGATACCGGCCGCTTCCTCTGCCTTCAACAGCTTGATGTCGTCCAGGCTGGAAAGGCCGCCTGATGCGATCACGGGCGTTGAAAGGGCGAAGGCTAAATCCGCCGTTGCGTCCACATTCACGCCGCCCATCGCACCATCCCGGTCAATGTCGGTGAAGACAATGGCGGCGACGCCTGCATCCTCAAACCGCAGCGCCAGTTCCAGCGCTGTAATCTCGCTTGTTTCTACCCAACCCTTAACCGCCACCTTGCCATCCCGCGCATCAATGCCGACGGCGATCTGGCCCGGGAAGGCTTTGCAGGCTGTCTTAACAAGCTCTGGATCTTCAAGTGCCACAGTACCAAGGATAACGCGGGCGATCCCAGCATCTAGCCAGCGTTCGATGCCTGCAATATCGCGAATGCCGCCGCCGAGTTGCGCGGGGATATCAATAGCCTTCAGGATGCCTTTAACAGCATCAATGTTGACCGGCGTACCTTCGATAGCGCCGTTGAGGTCGACCAGATGAATGCGTTCAAACCCTGCAGTCTCGAAGCTGGCGGCTTGCGCACCGGGGTCGTCATTGAAGACGGTGGCCTTATCCATGTCGCCACGCAGTAAGCGCACGCATTGGCCGTCTTTTAGGTCGATGGCGGGGTAGAGCAGCATGTGCGGTTATTCCGGTGCGGCGGGCGGCTTAGGTGGTGAATTTGGCGGCGCGTCAGTTTCTTGCAGGTTCTTGAAGAAGAACAGGCCTGGCGTCCATTTTCCGCGCACAAACGCATAATGCGGGTGCGTCGCCCAATGGGTAAAGCCAAGTTCTTTATAAAGCCGGATAGCACCCGTTTGGGTTTCGCGGACATCCAGGTTCATCACCCGGATGCGGCGATGGCGGGCCTGTAATTCAATCTCTAGCGTCAGCATTCGGCCAACACCGTGGCCGCGCGCCCAGGGGGCGGTAAATCCGTGTTGAAGCGCTGAGTAGTGCTTCTGCGCCTCGTTATTCTTTGGCGGAACGACAAGCTGACCAGAACCACAAATGACACCGTTCAGCCGAGCCACGAATAATTCGCGTTCGGGCACCAACATCACGCCGCGCCAATAGGCTTCCAGGGTTTGCCGGGGTGGGGGTTCCAGCCAGCCAAATCCACCGCCATCTAGGATGGCGAGGCTGGCGGCGTCGCAAAGTTCCGCCACGTCGCATTCAGTGAGCTTTGCGACCCGTTCGACTTTCGCCGCGCACATCTAATTCAAGGCTCCCATTTTAGAAAATTTGCGATCAGGGCAAGGCCCGCCGCTTGGCTTTTCTCCGGATGGAATTGCGTTCCCACGATATTGTCCCGTCCGACCATCGCTGTCACTGGACCGCCATAATCGACAGCCGCCAGAACATGCTCCGCCTTTTCTGCCTGCAATGCAAAGGAGTGCACGAAATAGACATGGGCACCCGGTGGCACACCTGCCAGGACTGAATGATCGGCGACAGGGGCGGCAAGCGCATTCCAGCCCATATGCGGAATCTTCAGCGCTGGGTCATTGGGCCTCAGCGGTTCTACAATGCCTGGAATCCAGCCAAAGCCCTTGGTATCGCCGTGTTCGCGGCCAAGGCTCGCCATCAACTGCATACCGACACAGATACCGAAAAACGGAACCTGGCGAACGGTCGCTGCATGGCTGATTGCCTCCACCATGCCGTCGATAGCGCCCAAACCTTCTAAGCAATCCCGGAATGCGCCGACACCTGGCAGCACGACGCGATCTGCGCCTGCGATGGCGTCTACATCACCCGTCACATCAACATTGAAGCTCAGACCGGATTCCCGCGCCGCCCGCTCAAACGCTTTCGCAGCAGAGCGGAGGTTGCCGGAACCGTAATCAACAATAGCGAGCTTCACCAGCGCCGCTCCACATCTGCGGTGCGGGCAGCATCGCTCGCAATCATGCGAGCTTCTGCTTCGACCAGACTAGGTGCCAGGACAACATCAGCCGTGCTCCAGCCCTGGTTCTCAAGCGACCACGCCTCAAGGTCCCTGGCTGAAAATCCGCTCCAAAGCGCTGCGATAAGCCAAAATCCGGCGGCGGCAGACGGCTCGCCCGCAAGGCCTGCAAGGATACCTGCAACCAGCCATCCAGCGGCAAGTGCTGCAGCCGCCATCCAGCGAGCGCGCGCCAAAGCCCAAAGCGGACCAAATAGGAAGGTGCCCCATACGAAGCCGTCACGGATGACTTGCGTTTCCGCCCGCCCGTTTCCGCCAAGCCAACGTCGGTATGCCGTATAGGCGCGCATGCTGATGCTCCTACCCCGATGCCTTAAAGCGAGCCGCCGAGTACGCCTTTGGTCGACGGCGTTTGATCGCCGCGCCTCGGGTCAATCTCCACGGCTTCACGCAGCGCACGGGCCAACGCTTTGAAGCAGCCTTCTGCAATGTGATGCGCGTTGACGCCGTAAAACGCTTCCACGTGCAGGGTAGCACCCACTGCACCAGCGAACGCTTGGAAAAATTCCCGCACCAATTCGGTATCAAAGGTTCCAATCTTCGGTGCCGTCATATCAACCCGCCACAGCAGATAGGGCCGGTTCGAAAGATCGATTACGACGCGGGCCAATGCTTCATCCATCGGCGTGAAAGCTTGGCCGTAGCGGCGGATGCCTTTCCGTTCGCCAAGCGCTTTAGCGATGGCTTGGCCCAGAACGATGCCGCAATCCTCGACCGTGTGATGGTCGTCGATGTGCAGGTCGCCTTCAGCTTTCAGTGTGATATCGATCAGGCCGTGACGGGCCAATTGATCCAACATGTGGTCAAAAAAGCCGACGCCGGTGGCGATATCACTCGTGCCGTCGCCATCCAAATTAACGGTGGCCTCAATGTTCGTCTCACGGGTTTTCCGCGTAATGCTCGCCTGCCGCATGGCTATCGCCCAATGTTCAGGTCCAAATGAGCGACGGTTTTACCAGTGTGTGCGCTGCGGCGCCAGCGGTTATCCATAGGCGCGTTCACCCGGCCATGACTTGACCTCGCCCCCATCCATCCCACATGCACAGGTCTTGGTGAGTGCGTTGGAATTGGAAAGAAGCCGATGGCTGAAGAAATGCCTGTGTGGCATGGAACGACGATCTTGTCTGTTCGTAAGGGCGGCAAGGTGGCGATTGCGGGCGATGGGCAGGTCAGCCTTGGGCCGACAGTCATTAAAGGCACGGCGCGGAAGGTGCGGCGGATTGCTGGCGGCAGCGTGATCGTTGGATTCGCCGGTGCCACTGCAGACGCCTTTGCGCTGTTCGAACGCCTGGAAGCCAAGCTGGAGCAGTATCCGGGCCAGCTCGCCCGTGCATCTGTGGAGATGGCAAAGGAATGGCGGACGGACCGCTATTTGCGCCGCCTCGAAGCCATGATGGCCGTCGCGGACGCCACGACCTCGCTCACGCTAACAGGCGTCGGTGATGTACTGGAGCCGGATGACGGGTTAATCGGCATTGGTTCTGGCGGCGGCTACGCGCTGTCCGCCGCGCGTGCGCTGCTGCCGATTGAGGGCATGGACGCGGAAACTATTGCGCGCCGATCAGTCGAAATCGCTGCCGAAATCTGCGTCTACACCAACACCAACATTATTATTGAGAGCATGGACACGGCATGACCAATTTTAGCCCCCGTGAAATCGTCTCGGAATTAGATCGCCACATCGTCGGCCAGAATGACGCCAAGCGCGCCGTTGCAATTGCGCTGCGGAATCGTTGGCGGCGCCAGCAGCTGCCGGATGATCTTAAAGACGAAGTGATGCCAAAGAATATCTTGATGATCGGGCCAACCGGTGTGGGTAAAACCGAAATCGCGCGCCGGCTTGCGAAACTGGCGGATGCGCCGTTCATCAAGGTTGAAGCCACGAAGTTCACAGAAGTTGGTTATGTCGGGCGGGATGTAGAATCGATCATTCGTGATCTGGTGGAGATCGCTATTCACGGCGCCAAGGAACGCCAGCGGGCGCAGCATCTAGCGAAGGCTGAGCTTGCGGCGGAAGAACGCGTGTTGGATGCGCTCTGTGGTGCTGGTGCATCGGATAGCACGCGGCAGACGTTCCGGCAGAAGCTGCGCCAGAATGAATTCAATGAGCGGGAAATTGAGATTGAGATGCGGGATTCGTCCGCTGGGCCGAAAATGCCCAGCTTCGAAATCCCCGGCATGCCTGGCGCCCAGATGGGCATGATGAACTTGAGCGATATCTTCGGCAAAGCCATGCAAACGCCGCTAACCAAGCGTCGTCTGACCGTCGGTGAGAGCTATGAAGCGCTGGTCCGCGAAGAAAGCGAGGCCATGGTGGACGAAGACGCTGCCGCCCGTGACGCTGTAGAAGCCGTCCAGCAAAACGGCATCGTATTCCTGGACGAGATCGACAAGATCGCCAGCCAATCCAAAGGCAGCGGTGCCGAGGTTAGCCGCGAAGGCGTGCAGCGGGACCTGTTGCCGCTGATTGAGGGCGCGGCTGTGCCGACGAAGTACGGCACGGTCATGACTGACCATATCCTGTTCATCGCATCCGGCGCATTCCATGTGGCCAAGCCTTCGGACCTTTTGCCGGAACTCCAGGGCCGTTTGCCGATTCGGGTGGAATTGCAGGCGCTGGTGCGGGATGACTTCGTGCGCATCTTGCAGGAGCCCGAAGCCTCGCTGCTGAAGCAGTATGAAGCGCTGATGGCGACAGAGGGCGTCATCCTGACATTCGGGGAGGACGCTATCGGTGCCATTGCCGACCTCGCCGCCGAAATCAATGCTAACGTCGAAAACATCGGCGCCCGCCGCCTGCATACGGTGCTAGAGCGCCTGCTGGAGGAAATTAGCTTCGGTGCGTCGGACCGGTCTGGCGCTGTCTCTTATACACATCTGACGCTGCCGACGAATAGAGAGGTGTAGAT
>CAJXVF010000227.1 GCA_913060845.1 uncultured Alphaproteobacteria bacterium
CGAGATGTAGAGAGGTCTCGTGGGCTCGGAGATGTGTATAAGAGACAGGATTAGAGGTTTGATAGTGGATTTCGCTGTGTAGGGGTAGCCAGAATGACAAAATGCCTATAAAATGACCTTATTAAAAAAAGCCTACTTATTGGGCGCTTTGTAGAAGGCTCAGAATATATGGCTCCAGCCAATGCGAGTGATGTAATTAACGCGCTTCCAGCAGCGGTTCTCGTTGTGCAAGCCGACGGGGTTATACGGTTGGTCAATGCAGCCGCCGAATCGCTCCTGCAACAAAGTGTTGCGCATCTCCAAGGCCAAGGTCTGGATATGGTATTTGGCCGTGATAGCGCCATCGCGTCACTGGTGCGCCAGACCGTTGAGGAACTGGCACCTATGGCGGAGTTCGATGTCCAGCTGACGACGGCCCGAACGCGAACAGACCGGGTGGCTATATCAACTGCACCGCTGCTGTCTGATGATCCGAACAATCCGCCTGAAATCATTGTGCAGTTCGCAGCCACTTCGATTGCGCAACGAATCGATCAGCAAATGCGCCGTCAAGGTGCCGCGCGGTCAGCGTCCGGCATGGTGGCGGTGTTGGCGCATGAAGTACGGAACCCATTAGCTGGCATTAAGGGCGCTGCACAGATCCTGGAACCATCGCTGGCTGGCGAAGACAGGGAATTGACGCAGTTGATCGCGGATGAGGTTGACCGCATTACGAACTTGATTGAACGCATGGATGTGTTTGCTGATGTCGGCCCGGTCGCCCATCAGCCCGTGAACGTTCATCAGCCGCTGGACCGTGCACGCCGTGTTCTTACGACCGGCGGCGCCTTCGAAGGCCTACGGATCGTTGAACAATACGATCCTTCGCTTCCGCCCGTGCGCGGTGATTTCGAAGGCTTGGTGCAGGTGTTTATGAATCTTATTAAGAATGCGATTGACGCAGCGCGTGACGGCGGCGGCGAGGTCTTGCTGCGCACGAGCTATCGCCATGGGCTTCGCTTATCTGGCGACAATCGACGTGAATCTGGAGCGCTTCCGATTGAGGTTGCTATCCAGGATAACGGTCCTGGCATTCCAGACGATCTGCAGCGCAGCGTCTTCGATCCTTTCGTTACGACAAAGGACGCCGGGCAGGGCCTTGGCCTTGCCATGGTGGCAAAGATCATAGGCGACCATGGCGGTGCCGTTGAGTTTGAAAGCGAACCGCGCCAGACGATTTTCACCGTTCACTTACCGCTATTCATTGAGACGGAGGCCAAGCCATGAGCAAGGGCGTCATTTTGCTGGCGGATGATGAACGGTCCATTCGCACTGTTCTAACCCATGCGTTCATGCGGGCGGGCTATGAGGTCAAATCCACAGGCGTTGCAGCCATGCTGTGGAAATGGGTGGCGGACGGGCTGGGTGATCTGGTCGTGACAGACGTAAAGATGCCAGATGAAAACGGCTTGGATCTGTTGGTGAAGATTCAGAAAGCCCGGCCTAACCTGCGGGTCATCGTCGTTAGCGGCCAGAATACTTTACTGACAGCAATTCAGGCGACGGAACGGGGTGCGTTTGAATATTTCACCAAGCCCTTCGATATGCGGGAACTGCTCGGTGCAGTTGATCGTGCATTCTCAGAGCCCTTTGTTTCAGCCGCAGCGCCGGCTCCCGTATCTGACGAAGAAGAACGGCTGCCGCTGAAGGGTCGTTCCCCAGCAATGCAAGACGTTTATCGCGTGCTGGCGCGGCTGATGGGGGCCGATCTGTCTGTGCTTATTACAGGTGAATCGGGGACGGGTAAGGAGCTTGCCGCCCGCGCGCTCCATGAATTCGGCCCACGCAAGCACGCGCCTTTTATCGCCATTAATATGGCTGCAATCCCGAAAGATCTGATTGAGAGCGAACTTTTTGGCCATGAGCGTGGTGCGTTCACGGGTGCTGCAACTAGGGCGTCCGGTAAGTTCGAACAGGCGGAAGGTGGGACGTTGTTTCTGGATGAAATCGGCGATATGCCGCACGAAGCGCAAACCAGATTGCTCCGTGTTCTACAGCAAGGTGAATACGTGCCGATTGGCGCAGCTACACCTATCCGAACCAATGTGCGTATCGTATCCGCAACCCATCGCGACCTTCGCCAATTGGTTAAGCAGGGAACGTTCCGGGAGGATTTGTTCTATCGCTTGAACGTTGTGCCAGTGCGTTTGCCGCCGCTACGCGAGCGCAAGGAAGACATTCCGGAACTTGTTTCGCACTTCATTGCGGGCTGTGCGCGCCTTGGCCTTCCGGGCCGAACGCTTTCTGATGGTGCGATGGCGGCGCTGAAAGAGCATTCTTGGCCTGGCAATGTCCGTGAGTTGGAGAATCTTATCCGCCGGGTCGTTGTTATGGCACCGGAGGAGACGGTGCCTGCAGAAACCGTTCGAGAAATCTTGCTGGAGCAAACCTCGTCAATGTCTGGCGGCACCAGCATTTCAGGCGAATTAACAGGTGGGGAAACACTTGAGGAATTGGCAGACGCATTCCTCACGCGCTATTTCGCAGACCTTGGCGGTGATTTGCCTGAGCCGGGCCTGCACAGCCGCATTTTGGATCAAGTCGAGGCACCATTAATCGCACATGCGCTTTCCGCTGTAGGCGGGAATCAGATCCGGGCAGCGGACTTGCTCGGGATAAATCGCAATACGCTTCGAAAAAAGATACGTATGCTTGGCGTTCCTGTGCTTAAGAAGGGCGTCAGGGTCCGTATCTAGTCTCTTATTGCGCTTGAGACGGGCCGTATGCGCAGCGAGGCTACGATGCTGAAGCGGCTTTTTTCGGGGTGGCGACTATTCTTTTTAGTCGGCGGCATGACCTTCATCGCGTTTGCGATGGTGGCGTTTACGTTCGCACTTTTGCTGGATGTAGCGCCGTTCGTGACCTCATCGCCCGAAAACGTGGTGATGTCGCTGAATGCCAATCTGGTGATTCTGCTGATCCTGGCACTACTCGTCGGCTACAGAATTTTTGCCGTTTTCCGTGGGCGCGTTAAGGGCGGTGGCGGCGGCAAGCTGCATGCCCGGGTCGCGTTGCTGTTTGGCTTGGTCGCGACGGCGCCGAGCATCATGCTGGTTATCTTCTCCGTAGCGTTTCTTCACGTTGGCTTGGACCAATGGTTTGGCCAAAAAGTGGACGCAGCAGTCAACCGCTCCCTGTTCATTGGACGGGCCTATCTTCGAGAGCATCGCCTTGGACTCGTTCGAGATACCTATGCCATGGGGGATTCGCTCGCCCGGCAAGATGTGATTGATACGGGCGCTAAGGATGATTGGGATAAAGCGCTGAATGGCCTCACCACGCGACTTGGATTGGCTGAGGTTGTGCTCTTTGATGAATCTGGATCGGTCCGCGGGAAAGCGGGTGATGTGGATGAGTTGAAGGGGGCGACAGTGCCTGACTGGGCGGTTCGCTCGGCGCGATTGGGGGACGCTGTTGTTGTTATTGGTGGCAGTGCGGAGCGTGTGCGATCACTGCTTTGGCTCGGCGAACGGAAGCTATTTCTGTTGGTCGGACGTGCAATTGACCCCGGAATTGTCAGGCATGTTGAAGGTGTGAACCTTGCCGTTGGTGATTTCCAGCAGGCCGTTGTTAAGCGAACGAGCATCGAGGCCAGGCTGTCTGTCTTCTACGTCCTGTTCGGGCTTGTTTTCGTTCTGGCATCAATGTGGGCTGGACTCATGTTTGCAGGCGCACTGGCGGAACCGATATCGACGCTAATTCAAACAGCGGACAGAGTCCGGGCTGGGGATCTATCGGCGAGGGTTATCGTCCGGGGGCGCAGCGATGAGATTGGCAGCCTCCTGGCTGGCTTTAACCGGATGACGGAACAGCTGGAGGCGCAACGGGACCGGCTTGTGGATGCGAATGAGAAGATGGATGAGCGGCGAAAATTCATCGGTGCTGTGCTGAGTGGAGTCACATCTGGCGTGGTTGGGGTCGATCCAGCAGGGGTGGTCCGCGCGGCAAATACCTATGCGGAGGCGACACTGGCGGGGGGTGAGAATATTGTCGGTGAAGAGCTGCACACCGTAGCACCAGAACTAGAGACAGCTCTGAGTGAGGTCGGCGGCGTTAGTGGTGTTGCAGAAACCGAAGTTCGGATCATTCGCGAAGGCCGCCAGCGGGTGCTGCTAGCGCGCGCATCTGATGAATCCGATGCTGAACTTGAAGGACAGGTGATTACCTTTACGGATATCACCGATCTTGTGGCGGCGAAGCGCCAGGCGGCATGGTCAGGCGTCGCGCGCCGAGTAGCCCACGAAATCAAGAATCCATTGACGCCAATCCAACTTGCTGCCGAGCGGCTCAAGCGAAAATACGGCAAAACGATTGAATTGGACCCGGATATCTTCGCCCTTTGTTGCGACACCATCGTCCGACAAGTGGGTGCACTTCGGGGCATGGTGGATGAATTCTCAGAATTTGCGCGCCTGCCGACCCCCAAGATGCAATTGGCGAGCCTTGGCGACCTGAGCGGCGAGGTGATCTTCCTTCTAGAGATGGAACACAAGGACGTCTCGTTCAAACTTTCCATCGAGAGTAATCCGAGCGAGATCGACTGTGATCCTGGACAGATCACGCGTGCGCTGAACAACATTCTGATCAACGCCGTTCATGCTGTTCAAGAAAAGCAGGCAGAGGACGCAAGCGAAGAGGGTGAGGTAGCGTTGACAGTGCTGACGGAGGGCCATCAGGTCGTGCTCCGGGTTGAAGACACGGGCAACGGCTTCCCGGATGACTTGATCCACAGCGTCGCAGAGCCATATGTAACCACCAAGCCAAATGGGTCTGGCCTTGGTCTCGCGATCGTTCAGCGAATCGTTGAAGAGCACGGCGGAGAGTTGAGGCTTTCCAATAAGCCGAGCGGCGGTGCCTTGGTTGAGATACGCCTGTTGAGCCATGGTGATATTCTGGCTGCTGGCGCATAATCATATCTGCTGAACGAACGCTGGTGCGGCGTGCTGCGCGCCTTAGGAGAGCAAACCCATGGCGGTCGATGTGCTGGTCGTCGATGATGAGGCTGACATCCGGCTGACTTTGTCTGGTCTGCTGGAAGATGAAGGCTGGGTGATTGCGACTGCCGGTGGCTCTGATGAAGCGCTGAGGCAGGTTATCGAACAGAATCCGCCGGTCGTTGTGCTGGATGTTTGGCTTGAGGGCAGCCTTCTGGACGGCCTTGAAGTTCTGACAGCGATCCAGAAAGAGCGCCCGGATACGGTCGTGCTGATGATGAGCGGCCATTCAGACATTGAAACCGCAGTGAATGCCATCCAAGACCTGTCTCTTATACACATCTCCGAGCCCACGAGA
>CAJXVF010000228.1 GCA_913060845.1 uncultured Alphaproteobacteria bacterium
CATCATTCGCCGCCCGGCGCGCCCGCCTACTTCGCGTATTTACCCGTAAGCTGCGGCGTTGGCGTGTCGTGGCCTTGTTCCTTGCGGTTCAGGCGTGTCTCGCGGCTCCATGTGCGTTTCAGGTCGTCCTGAACACTGATGGTCAGACGGCCCATGCCTTGGACTTCAAGCTCCACCGTATCGCCATCCTGGAAGGAGCTTAGGCCGCGGTGGTTAGTGCCAGTCGCCACAATATCGCCTGGTTCTAGCGTGTGAATGGCGCTGACCCATTCAATGATTTTAGGGATTTTGTGCGCCATGTCAGAGGTATTGAAGTCCTGCTTGCAGTCTCCATTTACCCAAAGTTTCACATCCAGGTTTTGCGGGTCCGCTACTTCGTCCGTCGTCACCAGATAGGGGCCGATGGGGGCGAAGGTGTCGCGGGATTTCGCTTGGAAGAACACGTTGCGCTCTGGCGGTAAGCCGCGCGCAGACCCATCAATGAAGTTCATGTAGCCGAAGATGTGCTCGAACGCCTTTTCTGCCGGCACTTTGCAGGCGCGCTTTCCAATGACGAGCGCCAGTTCGGCCTCACCCTCAAAGATGGTCGCAGGCGCATCCGGCAGGACCATCGTGTCGCCATTGCCGATGATCGCATTGGCAGCCTTGTGGAAGGCGTTTGGCGGAGGAGCAGCGGGAAGCGTGCCATTCTCCATATAGTTCACAGCCATGCAGGCAATGTTGCCGGGCCGCGGCGTCGGCGGGCGAATACGGACGTCGCTTACAGGAATTGCGGGTCCAGCTTTAGCCGCTGCTTCCAGCTTGCCGCGATAGTCATCGAAGCGCGCGATCAGGCCGCTCATCCGGTCGCCTGGATTTGTGTGCGGGATATCGGCGATCAGGTCCGTCACATCGACAACGCCAGTGTCAGTTAAAACGCCCAGGCGGAAATCGTTAAAGTGCATCAGTTTCATGGGGAAGGCCTCCTGGCGCTTAGAAAATATAGGTGCTGCTATTCGATTGGGATGAAGATAGAATGGCGTAACTGCCCTTCAATCGCCTTGGAACAATGGCCTTTGCCGTGTGTGTCCTCAACCAGGATCACTTCACCAGCACCAATCACCCGCGTTTCCCCATCACTGGCTGAAATGGCAACGCCTGCATCCAGATTGACAATGTATTGGCGGCGCGGGGCAGGGTGCCATGCATAGTCATAACTGCCCGGCGTTTCCCGGAAGATGACGCCTGTTGCAGGCAACGTGTCAGACATACGACCGCCCGGCCCATCTTTGGTCCACTCGACCTCGATATCCCTGAAATGCGTTTCGCCGTCATCGTCAACGTAGAGATTATGGATGCGCATGGTCTGGCTCCTATTGCTTGATATTGAAAAGCGTAGCCGCATCGGGGGAGGGACGCTACGCTTGTTCTCTATCTGTAAGGGAGGCGGCTATGCGGCAGATCAAAATTGGCGATATCACGATTGACGCAGTGATCGAGCGGGATGGCCCTTGGCGGCAACCCAAGGACTTCTTTCCAGCCTTTGACGCCGCAACATTTGATGCGCATCTGCCTTCAATGGAGCCAGAGGTATATGACGCAGCGCTTGGCATGATCGTCATCACCTACCAAAGCTTTGTCGTGCGCACGCCCCATCACACTATCTTAGTTGATACCTGCACAGGCGAGCATAAAGGCCACCCAGCCCCGTTCGATTTCCCGGGCAAAGAACGCTGGCGCGAGGAGCTATATGCGCTCGGTGTCGCCTATGAGAGCGTGGATTATGTCTTCTGCACCCACTTGCACATCGACCACACGGGCTGGAATACAAGCCTTCGTGATGGCCGCTGGGTCCCGACATTCCCAAATGCGAAATATGTCTTCCACAAGGATGAATACGCCGTTTGGGAAGCTGAGCATGCCAAGGGCGCGAACCCGCCCGGTACCGTATTCCAGGATAATTGCCTGCCCATCGTAGAAGCAGGGCAGGCGTTACTGGTCGATGATGATTATGCGCTGGATGACCTTGTTACGTTGACGCAAACGCCCGGCCATTCACCGCATCACTGCTGCATCAACCTGCATTCGAAAGGCCAGCGCGCTGTCGTAACGGGTGATTTGATGCACCACGCCATCCAGTGCCGTGAGCCAGACTGGGCCGCTGCACCGGACTGGGACCCCGCAGAGGGCATTAAATCCCGCCGGAATTTCCTGACGTCAGTTGCAGAAACGGACACATTGATTCTGCCAATCCATTTTCCGTCGCCCACCGCAGGGCTTGTGATGGCAGATGGCGATGATCGGTTTCATTACCGCTATAAGCGTGAGAAATGACAAGAGCATAGTGCAGAAAAATGCGAAATAAAAAATAATAATACATGGTCATAGTAAATAATAAGGTTGTTATATTTTTTTACTTTAAGGAAAAATATGGAGATGTATTTTTAGAAGTTAAATAATATCTGTATTAATTATTGAGAAATTGATGTATATCCTCATCGCTCGCGCAATCAAGCGCGTTGGATATATTTTGATTGGATTGTTTAATGGAATTGCCAGTATGGACGAAGCCTGCCGTAACCGGAATGGTCGCAGGCGGCTTGGTTGTCGCCGTTGTTGGCTTCGCTTGGGGCGGTTGGGTGACAGGCTCAACCTCGATGGAGATGGCGAACGATGCATCGATTGATGCGGTCACTGTGGCACTAACGCCTTACTGCGTTGAGCGCTCCAAAATGGACCCTGAAGCCGACGCGGTTTTGAAGAAGCTCAGGACCGTCAGCAGTTATCAAAGGCGGGGTGTCGTTGAGGAAGCCGGTTGGGCAACGCCGCTCGGCTCTGAGGAAGTTAATCGCAATTTGGCTGTAGCTTGCCAGGCTGAGATCAGCAAAACCATGTAATTTTGTCCCTCGCGTGTGGGTGTTCGCATCCCGTACGCGCGGTCTGAACTATCATAGAGCAATGTCTGATCAGGTCAGGCATTGCTCTAGCTTGATTGGCTAGCGCCATATCCTTGCCAACGCTGTTTTTAGTGGCACTGAATTAGAGGTTAGGCGCGTGAGAAACAGGGTTGATCGTCTACATTACCGTTGCTGGCTTGACGGCAGGTGTTCCAAATGGGGCGTCGATTGCGCCTGGCAGCCCGTTCCTGCCCAGCATACGCGCCGCCCGAGTAGCGCTTGTAGTCCAGCGCTAATCCCCGCCGCACCATTTCAGCGCCAAGGTCTGGAATGGCATCGGTTCCGCATACAGCAACCGTCCGCCTGTATCGATCCTTCCCCCGCGCCTGACAGCGAACATCCTGCCCCGCGATCATATCCCGCATGGCAACACTGGCCGCCCTCCCACAAGCCCATCGAGCGCCGTTCGGACGCGCGCAAGTCTGCGTGAATTCAGGCGCATCCATGCCCCATAGCCGATAATAGACGCCGCCCGCATGAATGCTGTCGCCGTCATCTGCGACTGCGCCAACGCCGATTAACAGGGTTGCGACAAGTGTACTTAGAGCCACTGCCACTGGCCTCCAGGCAGACGGGCGCGACAGAATAATCGCATTCCTGGCGCCATCAATTTCTAGTCTGCTGAATATTTCTGGTAAGTCATTGAAAACATTGGTCGGAGTGGCAAGATTTGAACTTGCGGCCCCTGCCTCCCGAAGACAGTGCTCTACCAGGCTGAGCTACACTCCGTGTCGCGTCGGTTCGTATAGCTGGTAATCATGGGGGCTGCAAGCGGGAGAATAGAACCTCGGTCCCGCCTGCAGCTGCTTGATTAGTGGGCTATGAACGTTGGGCGGGCAAGGACTTCGAGCATGTGTTGGGTGACACCGCCGAGCACGAGTTCCCTGAGGCGGCTATGGGTAAATGCGCCCATCACGACGAGGTCCGCATCCATCGCTGCAGCCGCGTCTATCAGCTGATCTTGCGCCGTCCCTTTTGGTGGAATTGCGTGGGCTTCGGCTTTGATACCGGCCCGGTTGAGCCCGGCGCTGATCCTGGCCAGTGCCGATTCCGGATTAAACCCGTCACCAACTGTGAAGATGTTGACCGTCTTTGCTTGACGCAGAAGCGGTGCTGCACCCCATACGGCCCGGGCCGCTTCCGCGCTGTCATTCCAGAAGATTGCGACCCTGTCACCGAGCGATTTCACCTCTTGCAAAGGCGCTATCAGGATCGGCCTGCCGGTTTCGAAGAGCGCGGCATCGACAATACCATTAAATCCGCCGCCTTCTGGGCCGTTTGGGCAGGGCAGGACGGTCATGCCATAGGTCCGGCCTGTTTCGGCGATAAGGCTGCGTCTGGAGCCGATCAGATCAAGGACCTTGGCACCTGCATTGCCGGGCCATGCTTCTATCAGCGTCTGGCAGGTGGCGGCGTCTGCGGCCGCGTCTGCAGCCGCTGCAGTCATAATCTGATCAACAAGTGCGCCGGACAGACCTTCGCCAATCATTGGAATAGCGTCTGCTGGGTCGCGCCGGGCGATCAGAGCATCTATGGGTGCCTTTAGCTTCTCTGCCGCAAGACTGGCTGTAGATAAGGTTGCCGCGCCATGTTTCGGATCGACGAGGGCGAGGATTGAAGATAGGGACATAATGGCCTCCGCTGGTTGCCTGTGTCCTCAATAGGTGGGGCTGGGCGGAGGGAAGTGGTTTGACCTAAATCAAGCGGGCTGAAGTTTTTTCAGCATCCTGTTTCGGTGTAGTGTTCAGCGGTGCGCGCCGCCCCAGGCGATGAAATACGGGTTGCGGAAATCCTTCTTACCGTAAGCGAGTTCGGGACCATCGTTGATCTCTTTGACAGCCCCTCCGGCGGCACGAAGCACCGCGTGGGCCGCTGCTGTGTCCCATTCCATGGAGCCGCCATAGCGCGGGTAGACATCGGCCTCGCCTTTAGCGATCAAACAGAATTTTAATGAGGATCCCGCGTCCAACTGCTTGGTCACATCATAGCGTTCGAGAAAACGACGGACGTCTGTGGATTGGCCATATGTGCGGCTAAGCGTGACGATGATGCCTTCATCCGGGAAGTCGCGGACATGCAGGGGCTCCCGCTCGCCATTGTTTTCACGCATCCATGTAGGGCCGCCAACCGCACCAGCATAGGTATCACCGGAAACTGGGACATAGACGACGCCCATGGTCGGCACGCCATCCTCAATCAAGCCGATGTTGACGGTGAATTCAGGGATTTTCTTCAGGAACTCTTTGGTGCCGTCCAGCGCATCAACCAACCAGAACCGTCCGCCGGAAACATCCGGGATACGGCCTGCGGCGACTTCTTCTTCGGCCACGATCGGAATATCTGGGG
>CAJXVF010000229.1 GCA_913060845.1 uncultured Alphaproteobacteria bacterium
CGAGATGTAGAGAGGTCTCGTGGGCTCGGAGATGTGTATAAGAGACAGGTCCATGCTTTGGCGGGCGACACCAGCACGAAGATCTTCCTGGCTGCCGGAATAGAACAAGCGGAACCGAACAACATCCCGTGACAGCATCACCAATTCATGGCGCGCTACACCGGGGGACGCATCCAAGCGGCGACGGGCATCGGCATAATCCAGCACGCCGCCAACCGGCAGGTCCGCAATCAGACTATTCAATCCGCCCGCATCAGGCGCGGCAGACTGGCGCTTCCAGGAAGCCTCCAACGCCGCGATAATCGCATTGGCAGCCTTCACGCCCAGCGTTTCCGGCTTATCACCAGCAGAGCCGAGTTCAGTATGCCGGAAGTGGCCGATATTCGGGCCGTCGCCAACGACTTCAGCGACTGTATCTAGGCGCGGACGACCACTAACCGGATCAACGCCATAGCGCGCTTCCGCTACCAACACGCCAGCAGCGCCATAGCGCGCGGCAAAGGCGCTTAAACGTGAACGGTCACGGGACAGTGCTTGCTCAGGTGACAGCGCGCCACGGTCCGCCAAATCACCACGTGGCAGCGTTACGGGTGCCAGGCCATCTGACGGGCCACGGAACTTCCAGGCACCAGCCCACGGATTATTCGGCTCCCAGAGCGATTGCGCCCCGGCCCACAAATAAACCGGCGCTACGACGACGGACGGAGCAGAGGTTTCAGCGAACGGAAGTCCGTTCTCTTTCAAATAGCTCCGCACCAAGTCCTGGCGGAAGGTGATTGTCATCTTCGCGGCATATCGGGTGGCGGTAGTCTTCTCATCTTCGATTTTGAGACCACCGGCATGATCAGCAGCCGTTGCGTAATCGACACGCGGCAGGTTGTTGTGAGAAGACGTTGGCGTCAGGCGTTGCAGTAGGTGCTCAAACGCCTGCACGTGCGCCTGCTGAAGCCCATCCTGGCGTGCAATCGCCGATGTCTCCCGCGTCAAATCGACATTGATGTCGGCAACCGTGTAAGGGTTGGCTGACGCAGAGACGAGCGGCGTAGCGGCCAGAATCGTTATGGCCAGCGCACATAGCATGCTCCGGATCGCGAAGCCTGGAAGTTTGATCAGCATCGTTGTTAGCCCTCTCCTAGCCAGTCCGGCATTGCGCGCCGCCAGCCCAGCGGGTATCCCGCAAGTGACCCCCATGAACCAACGTATAGACGGAACGCCCATGAGTGAGAATGGCGGCGCATCATATAAAGCAGCTGGCGTCGATATTGCCGCGGGCGAAACGCTGGTCAGCCGGATAGCGCCAACCGCCAAAGCAACCGCTCGTGCGGGCGTTATGGGCGGCCTTGGCGGGTTCGGCGCTGCGTTTGATTTGAAAGCGGCCGGGTTCGTTGATCCGATTCTCGTCGCGGCGACCGACGGTGTTGGCACAAAATTGCTAATTGCTGAGGCCAGCGGTAAGCACGATGAAATCGGTATCGATCTTGTCGCGATGTGCGTGAATGACTTGGCTGCACAAGGCGCTGAGCCTTTGTTCTTCCTAGATTATTTCGCAACCGGCAAGCTAGACGTAGACCAAGCGGCGCAAGTCATCACTGGCGTCGCTGAAGGGTGCCGTCTCGCGGGATGTGCGCTTGTGGGCGGTGAAACAGCGGAGATGCCAGGGGTATACCCCGTTGGCAGATACGATGTTGCTGGCTTCGCGGTCGGCGCCGTGGAGCGCGGTGGGTTCATTGACGGGACGGCAGCCCAAGCAGGCGATGTTGCGATTGCCATTCCCTCTGCCGGTGTTCATTCAAACGGCTTCTCGCTCGTGCGGCGCGTTGTGCGGCAAGCGGGACTCGATTGGGATTCGCCCTGCCCGTTCGCCGACGGCCTATCCCTCGGCGCAGCATTGCTAACACCGACTCGGATCTACGTGCCTGCCATGGTCGCTTTGGCCAAGGGTGGTCTTGCGAAGGGATTCGCGCACATCACTGGTGGCGGACTGCTTGAGAATCCACAGCGCGCATTTGACCAGCAATTGGCGCTTGAGTTGGATGTCGGTACCGTTCCAGCACTGCCGGTATTTGATTGGCTTCAGGCCGCCGGCAATATTGCGGCTGATGAAATGGCGCTCACCTTCAACTGCGGCATCGGCATGCTGATCTATGTCGCTGAAGATAAAACTGAGGCTGCGCTCAAAATCCTAGCGGAGAACGGCGCTGCCGATGCGGTGCTCGCAGGAAAGCTGGTTGAACGTGGCGACGGCGATTCTGTACGCTTAACGGGGCATGATCGATGGCGCGGCTAAAGCTCGGCGTTCTATTTTCGGGGCGCGGGACCAATCTGCAAGCCATTCTAGATGTCTGCCAGAACCCGTCATTTCCAGCTGAGATTGCCCTAGCGCTCTCCAACAAACCGGACGCCCCTGGATTACTGCGGGCTCAGGATGCTGGCGTCGCTACATCTGTCATCAATCACAAAGACTTCTTAGACCGGCCTAGCTTCGAGCAAGCGATGAACGAGCGGCTTGATGAAGCAGGCGTCGAGCTGATCTGCCTAGCAGGTTTCATGCGGCTTCTAACACCCATCTTTGTCAATCATTGGGACGGCCGAGCGATTAATATCCATCCGTCGCTGCTACCTGCCTATCCTGGCCTGCACACGCACGAACGGGCGATCAATGATGGCGCACGGTTCGCTGGCTGCACTGTTCACTTCCTCAGTGCTGAAATGGATGCTGGTCCGATTATCGCTCAAGCCGCCACTCCAATCCGCGCCATTGATACGCCAGATAGCTTGGCAGCACGCGTGCTAGAGGCGGAACATGAAATCTATCGGCGTGCGATCCGGTGGGTTGCCGAGGGCCGGATCACGCAGCAGGATGGCCGGGTGATGATTGACGGCGCAGGCGAAGATGCGTCTTTCTATTTGCCAACGGTGGATTGAGCCGTATAAACATTCCTAATCATATGATGACTAAAGGGATCGCGTTCGCCATGGTCGACTTCGAAGAAGAATTCCAAACTCGCCACGCTGGCTGGGTGCATTTCTCTAAATTGATGCTGTGGTCGACCATATTGGTCATCGGCATCCTGGTACTGATGGCAGTTTTTCTGCTGTAAGAATTTAGAGGCATGCTGAAATAAAAAACGGGGCGCGTCCATTGCAGGACGCGCCCCGTTTCTTTTGGTCGTGAAAGCGCAGGCGATTAGCCGACGATTTCAAGTCCGCTGAAGAAGAATGCGATTTCCGTAGCAGCATTTTCCTGGCTGTCTGAACCATGGGCCGAATTGGCTTCAATGGATTCGCCAAAGTCCTTGCGGATCGTGCCGGCATCCGCATTAGCTGGGTTAGTAGCGCCCATGATGTCGCGGTTGGCCTGAACAGCGTTTTCGCCTTCAAGCGCCTGAACGACGACCGGACCAGAGATCATGAATTCGCAGAGGTCTTTGAAGAATGGCCGTTCGCTGTGCACAGCATAGAAAGCTTCAGCCTGAGCCTGGGTAAGTTGCAGGCGCTTCTGTGCAACGATGCGAAGGCCCTTTTCTTCAAAGCGGGCGTTGATTTGGCCCGTCAGGTTCCGCCGCGTAGCATCCGGTTTGATGATGGAAAGTGTGCGTTCTTTTGCCATTGGATTGGCTCCTTCATAGAACGACGGCCTGCCCTTCAGTGAGGGGCAGGCCGTTGTTACCGTTTAAATTAACGCGGGTTAGCGCGAGTAAAATTCGATGACGAGGTTCGGCTGCATCTGTGCGCCATAGGGCACATCTGCTAGCTTCGGACCGCGGGTGAAAGTGCCTTTGAGGCTGTTGTAGTCAACTTCCACATAATCAGGCGTATCGCGCTCGCTGGATTGGATAGCTTCCAGGATGAGAGCCATGTTCTTGGCCTTCTCGCCAAGCTCAACCACATCGCCATCCTTCACTTGATATGAAGGGATATTGACGCGCTGGCCATTCACTTTGACATGGCCATGGTTCACGACTTGGCGTGCGGAGAAGACGGTTGGCACGAATTTCATGCGGTAGATCACCGCGTCCAACCGCCGCTCGAGAATCTCGATCAGGTTTTCGCCGGTGTCGCCCTTGCGGCGCACAGCCTCGGCGTAATAACGGCGGAATTGCTTTTCGCTGATGTTGCCGTAATAGCCTTTGAGCTGCTGCTTCATGCGCAGCTGAATGCCGTAGTCCGACAGCTTTTTACGGCGTTGGCCATGCTGGCCCGGGCCATATTCACGCTTGTTGAACGGGCTTTTGGGGCGACCCCAAAGGTTGACGCCTAAGCGTCGGTCAATCTTATATTTCGCTTGCTCGCGTTTCGCCATAATCTTGTATCCTCAAGTCATGTTATTTTTGTTGTCCCGATTAGGCTGCATAGGAAATGCCGCCGGGATCACGCTGTTGCGCATAATCCACGTCGTCAGGAGTGCGCGGGTGTTACGAAGTTGAGCGCGCCTAGTCAAGCCCAGCATGCTTTTTGAACGCTTCGAACCGCATTGGAGCGCCGAAATGCCGCCCCTGCCCCTTCGATACAACAAGGCCCAACATTTGATCCGCCATCGGCTGATCGCGAACCCCCTCCGCCACGACATCTGCGCCAACTTCTGCAGCAAGCGCTGCTGTAGCCCGGATCGCGGCCCGTGCGCGTGGATTGTCTTCGGCGGCATAGACCAAACTCGCGTCTAGCTTAATCCGCGTTGCTGGCAATTTCACAGCATAGCTCAGCGAAGCTTGACCGGCCCCGAAGTCATCGATTGCAATGCCGCAGCCAAGCGCGGCAATCGCTTCGACATCTGCAATCGCATCAGCCTAGTTCAGAAACGGCGCCGTTTCTGTTATCTCGATATTGAACGCATCTGGCGCTACGGACGCCTTTCTTACAATGCCAGAAACAATTTCGGCCGCACCCTGACCTAGCATTGCTGCAGAGAGATTGATGCCGATTGGACCAACAGCCGACAACTCGATAGCTGCTCGGGCAGCTGCATCGAATGTCCAAATCGTAATTGGCTCCATCAATCCGCGGCGCTCGGCTTCTGGAATGAAGATCGCAGGCGGCCAATCTTCGCCGCTTGTCCGCCGCCAGCGCAGCAGCGTCTCAGCGCCACTCACCCTGCCTGTCGCCAAGTCTGTGATCGGCTGGAACCGTAGGGAGAATTCATCTCGAGCCAACGCTTCAGCAATCGCACCCGGTAGCAGTGGACCAACGCGCCAACGCTGGTCTCGCGCATCATCTGCGAAAGCGAATCGGCCCTCATTGCATTGGGT
>CAJXVF010000230.1 GCA_913060845.1 uncultured Alphaproteobacteria bacterium
CCACCTCTCTATTCGTCGGCAGCGTCAGATGTGTATAAGAGACAGGTCACGTTGAATTGGAATGACGCTTGGTACCCACCCATGATGAACATATTCGGGTAACCCGCTGAATGTACGCCGAAAACCGTCCGCATGCCTTCAGAGTATTTCTCATTCAATTCCAGGTTATTCTCGCCGCGAATATCATTATAGATGCCCGTGACCTGCACCTCGAACCCGGTGGCGTAGATCAGAACATCAACGGGATATTCCTTGCCTTCAAACACCACGCCACGTTTGTTGATCTCTGTGACGCCCTGCCCTTTGGTATCCACTAGGTGGACATTAGGCCGGTTGAATGCTGGCAGATATTCATCGTCGTAACATGGGCGCTTGCAGCGATGCATATACCAGGGCTTCAGCGCTTCAGCTGTCGCTTTGTCTTCAACGATTGAATCGACGCGGGCATGGATCCGCATCTGGTGTTCAATGTTCTGGTTCTCGTAACGCTTGATGCGCTCCTCGCGCGGCAGCTTTTCGATCTCCCGACGCTTCTCTGGGTCTGCCTTGGTTCTGAGAACGTGGCGCTTGAGCCGTTCAACCTGCCAGCCGGGCTTGAGGGAAGATGCCCAATCTGGATCTGTCGGAATATCGTCCCGAATATCAATGGCCGATGGCGTGCGCTGGAATACGTGCAGTGCCTTCGCCGCCTTTCCGACACGGGGGATGATCTGTACGGCCGATGCGCCCGTGCCAATAACACCAACGACCTTATCTTTCAGATTGGAGAGGTCGCCGCCGCAATAGTCATAATCAAAGCGGGAACTGTGGAAGGAATGGCCTTCAAACGTCTCCATCCCCTTGATGCGCGACAGCTTCGGCTTTGCCAGTGTGCCATTCGCGACGATAACGAAGCGCGCCGTCAGCTTGTCGCCTCTGTCTGTTTCGAGGCGCCAAATCTTCTCTTTCTCATCCCAGTGAGTCGCTGTGACCGTGGTCTGAAAAACCGCTAGATCATAGAGATCGTATTTCTTCGCGATCGCTTGGCAGTGCGCGTAAATCTCTGGCCCCTTCGCAAAGAAACTGTTCGGCACATATCCCAATTCATCCAGCAATGGCAGATAGTCATAAGCGGAGACATCGCACGCAGCACCCGGATACCGGTTCCAGTACCAGGTCCCGCCCACATCGCTGCCGCGCTCCACAATCCTAATGCTCTCAACACCGCGTTCACGTAGGCGCGCCGCCGTCAGCAATGCGGAGAATCCGCCGCCGATGAACAGGCATTCAACGTGATCACTAATCGGCTCGCGCTCAGTCTGTTCCTCGGCGTAAGGATCGACCTCATACTTGGCCAGATCGCCTTCAAGTTCAGACGTATATTGGCTGAGGCCCTCCGGACGGTACTTCAGCCGAACATCACGTTCTTCCGCAAAGCGCTGCTTGATCGTGTCATAATAATCCTGAGGCTTTTCGCTTGGCACCGTTGGATCAAACGCGACCCGCGCCGCCATCTTGTTCGGATCATTCTTGCGCGCTGGCGCGTCTTTCGTTCCTGATTCAGACATTGTCCGCTCAAAACCTCTCGCAGATTACAGAATGCCAAAGCGCGCAGGAGATATCCCCGGTGTTCGCGCTATTGGCTAGGCCCCTATCAAACACCGGTCTGCAAACCATGGCAATTGCACGTTGGCACCCGGCTTCGGAACTATTTCACAGCATCAGTCAGAATGAAGGCGATCTGGCAAGGTTCTGTGCCGCGGTTAGACCAGGCATGGTTGGTGCCTTGTTGGACAACGGTATCGCCGGCTTTCAGTAAATATTCCTCATCGTCCATCATCATGTAGATCTCGCCCGTCAGGATCACAGAGTAATCAAGTGAGTCTGTGCGATGCATAAAAGGGTGCCTGGCGTTCTCGACGACATTGTTACCGGCCCCCATCTCGGCGAAGGCAGACTTTCCATCCAGCTTGGCCAGTTCTTCCGGGTTCTCTGGGTCGAATTGGACGATGCGGAAGACTGAGCCATTTTTTGGCGGCTGTAGCTTCAGCGGGCCATCAACCGGATCGTCATGGCGTTCCATGGCAGCTGGCATTTTGTCGTTCTGCCAAAGGTTTGTGAGCGTGACGCCAGGGCGGTTTGGGCGGCTAAGGATGCAAGTCGCGTCTGAATCCATGATGACCGTGGCGACGCCATTTGCGTCATGGCCGGTTACGACACGGCGGATAGGTCTCGACATGGCAGGTGTCCTCAACAGTGGGAGTTTTGACATGCGCCGTGCGAAATCTAAATTGGGCGCGCATTAATCCTGACACGCAAGATCGCAGGCAGGCAACGGTGCAAACACTACGCCCGCGCTTGCCGGTTCCCCTTCATTGCGCGGTCAAACCAGCCCAATCGGTTGAGTCTATTTGTCTTCAGGCAGGTCAAAATCATACACCCGCCGGCCAGAGATTAAGTTGTACTTGCGGGCGATCATTACCGCGGCAGCAACGCCTCCTAACGCAAGGACCGTATAGAGAAACGTCAGCCCTGCGTAATAGGTGCAATAGGCACAGATCAGGATTACGCAGACAACGAAGAAGCGGAACGCTAATCGGGTTCTAAGGAGCGGCAGCATAGCATCGACCTTTCCCTGGTTCCTTAGAGCTTACCCGATAACGCGGCGCATAGGGACTTAAAGCTTGGCCCGCCCTATTTGCGGTGCCCAACGATCAAAGCGCCACCCAGGCTGCCTTCAGCGAACGCTGTCTGAAACACGCCGTTCTTCTGCATCATGATGGTGAAAACGCGAGGGCTGAAGCGCTCTGAAATCTCTGCTTCCATCTTTTTCAGTCGCACCATCACGCCATCGTAGAATGAAGCGAAGACGTTGCTGATATCCTCACTGACAGCCACCTGGATGCCGTGGCTCTCCATTGTCTGCTCATATCCAGCCTGGCTTTGAAGATTGGGGGCTGACAACGCATCTAGAACCGCTGCCCGTCGTGTTTCCGTCATCTTATCTGTCTCCACCCAATCGGTGAGACCGATAGCGCCGTTTTGCACAACAACCCGTGCTGCTTCTTCGAGTGCAGCGCCCTTGTCAGGAACATGGCAAAGGGCATCCTGGCTGAACACGGCGTCAAAAGTTCCTTCAGCGAATGGTAGCGCCGTCGCATCGCCTTCCATGATCTGAACTTGGTCTGATAATCCGGCTTCCAAAACCCGTTCGCGTGCCGTCGTCACATTGGTCGCCACTAGGTCAACGCCTGTTACCTTACGGCCATGTTCGCTTGCAATTCGCATGGCAGGGCCGCCTAAACCGCAGCCAATATCCAACACATGCGCGCCCTGCTCTGTCCCACTTGCAGCAACCAGCCGATCTGTTCCGTCTGCGCCGCTCAGCGAGAGAAAGTTCTCACTGTAGAGCTTCTCGATCATTGCTGATCCAATTGCATTATAATTCGTTTCGAGCGCCTTTTTGAGGGCATCGGCCATAGATTTGAGCTTTCGAGCTGCGGATGTGTGGATATGAAAGCCTAAAACAAAACTATCCAAATTATAACCGCTTAGGTTCTGCCCAAATGTTTAGTCCCATTCACCTACAGTAAAAATGTGGACTGATTCGAGATTTCCCATAGAAAAATAGAGACATTTTTGGATCGTATTTGTGCGCACAATCTGTCGATTCTCAACGGTTGCTAACAGCAGAATTCCACAGTGCTTTGCATGACATAAATTTAGACACGAACGGAAGAAATTGTACCAAACTAAACTGCATCAACGCGTCTATCTCGGAGCGTTAATCTCAATGCTAGAACCCAATCTCCAAAGGATAATTGATCCATGCCGAGCCCATTACCCCGTGCCATCACTGCTGAAGAAATTGAGACCTATCAGCGGGACGGCATTGTGTGCCTGAGAGGGCTGTTTGATGCGGACTGGGTCACATTGCTGCGTGAATCGATTGATGCGGATAAGGCTAATCCGTCCGGCCTCATCAAAAGCATCAACGAAGAAGGAGCAACCGGGAACTTCTTCAGCCACACGTTTATCTGGCATCATATTGATGGCTTCAAACGCGCTGTGTTCGACTCACCCGGTGCAGAAATTGCGGGAACGCTGATGGGTGCGAACAAGATCAACGTGATCTTTGATCAGATACTTATCAAAGAGCCGGGCACATCGACACGCACGCTTTGGCACCACGATGGAACTTACTGGCCTGTCGCGGGCGACCAAATTTCAACACTTTGGGTAGCACTCGACCCGGTCACGCCTGAAACCGGTGCAGTTGAATACATCAAAGGCTCACACCGTTGGGGCAAACGCTTCCTGGCCGTATCATTCGACCCCAATCAGAAATACACCGAAGACTTGCCCGAAGTGCCTGATATTGATGCAGAACGAGACAAACATGATATCGCCCAATTCACGATGGAGCCGGGCGATTGCACCCTCCATCATGCCCTCACACTGCATGGCGCGCCGGGTAATGCCAGCAATGACGAGCGACGGCGCGCCTACGTTCAACGTTGGGCTGGCGATGACGTGACGTATAATCCTCGCCCAAACCTTCAGCGTATGCTGTGCAACCCAGGCATTCCCAGTGGCGCTCCTTTGGATAGCGACCTGTTTCCGGTCGTCTGGCGCGCCTAATAAGACTGCTTGCCTCACAGCCAAACCGCCACATAATCAAGCATGTCGGCAGGGACGCGATGCCGCGCTTAAAACCACCACACAATCACCTTAGATATGAAGGTGACGAATGCATTTCGGACCCATTCAACAGGGACAGGACATATTATGATCAACAAAACTGACTTCTACATCGACGGCAAATGGGTCGCACCACAGCAAGGCACAGCGCTGGAGGTAATCGATCCTTCAACCGAAGACGCATTTGCGACCATCTCACTTGGTGGCGAAGCTGACACGAACGCCGCCGTCGCCGCTGCCAAACGCGCCTTCCCGGCTTGGTCCAAGACCCCGCCCGCAGAACGCTTGGCGCTGGTGAAGAAAATCCAGGAAATCTACAAAAGCCGTATGGATGACATGGCCGCCGCCATCAGCCAAGAAATGGGCGCGCCCATTGACATGGCGAAGCAGCAGCAAGCGCCTGCAGGCCTTGGGCATATCACCAACTTCATCAAAGCCGCTGAGAACTTTGAGTTTGTGCGCCCCCTTGGTGACCACGCCCCGAATGACCGCATCGTCATGGACCCGGCTGGCGTCATTGCTGTCTCTTATACACATCTGACGCTGCCGACGAATAGAGAGG
>CAJXVF010000231.1 GCA_913060845.1 uncultured Alphaproteobacteria bacterium
GATGGGATAAATACTATCCCTATGGGTGGACCACTTCAGGGGGGCTGCTCCAGTCGTCCAATACAACCATTATTATGCATCCGCCTATTGTGCACCGAAGTGGTTTCCTGCACCCAACGCCAAGCATAGCCCAGCCGCCTTGATCAATTCATCTGGCCAGGAAGGCGGGGCATCTGCCATCGGTGCAAATAGCAATACGGATCAGCCCGCTCGTCCTAAAACACTAACGGATGCGTGCGCTCAAACCCTTGTTCCGGCAAATAAGCGCCGAGGCCAACATCAATTGCCTGCATCGCCGACGTTCCGGAAAAGCAGAACTCTAAGCTAACGGCCCACGCCTAAAAGTCGAGGTCTGCGTAGTGAGCGGGCGCGCGGAAGCCGATGATGCGGTCGGCTAGGAGGGGGCGAAAACTGGGGCGGGATTTGACGCGTTGGTACCAAAGCTTGACCTCGTCATGATCAGCCCAGCGGATGTCATCTAGGAAATCTAGCGTCGAGAGGTGTGCGGCGGCTGCGATGTCCGCCAGGGAGAAATCGTCCCCGGCCAGCCAATTACGGCGGGCGGCGAGCCAAGCGATGTAGTCCAGGTGGTGGCGAAGATTGGATTGGCCTGCCCGGATTGCAGATGAATCCGGCGCACCTGCACCCGTAAGCCGCTTCTGCACCTTCTCCCCATACAGATGGCGCGTGACTTCACGGTTGAATTTATCATCGAACCAGGCGATCAGCCTTCGGGTTTCCGCGCGCTGCATCGGACCGTCGCCGATCAGCGGCGGATCAGGCGCAATTTCGTCTAGGAATTCGACAATGGCGTTGGAATCCGCGATCACGCCGCCGTCTTCCAATTCCAAAGCTGGTGCCATACCGGCGGGATTGAGCGCCAAATAGGCCCTGTCCCGATCCCAAACCCGCTGTTCTTTCAGCCCAAACGGCAATGCCTTTTCGCCAAGCGCAATCCGGACTTTGCGGCAGAATGGCGACAGGGGCAGATGGTGCAGAATGGGCATGGGTGAATCCGGCTGGTGACGTGGGCGATACTACCCGGTTTTCATCTCTCAGCGAAACCCGCCAGCGCGCCAAACTTTAAACGCCAATCCAGGTGCGCCAATCAATGGAAAGCGCCGCTGCCAGGGCTTGGCCTCAATATGCACTCCACTATGACGTTTCACCTTCCAAAGCACATAGTCCACGCCATTCTCAAACGTGAAAATGGCTTTGGCCAACCGTGCGACAGACAGAAACTTTCCTTGAATGCGCCTTAGACGCCACCGCTGCGGCGCGCCACGCGGTTCAATCCCATCCGCTAGTAATAGATCATAGAGGGCGCGATACCGGTCAGCATCGGCCCGATACAATATCTCCGCCCGCTCCGGCCCTTCCGCGCGCAGTTCTGATGCGTAGGTCTTCTGAAACCCCGCAGGCCAGAACTGGTCTGACGCACCGGGCACTAGCGGGCCTTCCGCCGTTTCAGCAGCGAATGTGCGCGCGGCGGCGGCAAACGCGCGCGCAAGCGCTTGGCGTGTGTCTTGCCCATTCGCCCAGACAACGGCGGAAGGCTGTGTGAACCGCGCCCAAAAGTAGGAATGGAACGTCTTCGGTCCTGTCAGGCGCACGAAATCATCAACCGATACAATCGCCGCCTTGGCTGCGATATGTCCAAGGGGCGTTTCGGCTTCCATGTAGAACACATTCGGCGCGAGCAGCCCGTTCGCCATCCGCGCCCATGGCGCTTGGCCGGTCGATTTATAGCCGTCCGTCAGCAGATAAAGGTCAGCAACCGCATCTGTCGCCAAGCCATCGCGGAGGCATGAACCATAGAACAGCACTGCCCGCACGCCGCCGACCCGGGCCATAGCGGCCTCCGCCAGCGCCGCCGTTGCCGGTTCGACCGTGCGGTCCAGTTCAGCCGTCATAAAGGCCTGGATGGGATCAGCGCTCATTTGACCAGAAACCTGATTTCACCGGCGAGACTAAGACGCAACGGCGTTCCGGCATCAGCCTCATACAGTTCGCCATCCAGTGTCACTTGGCCCGTATAGGCGATCTCAAACGCCGCAGCCCGCCGGCTCTGGTATCCGGGTTCTGGCGGGCGCTTTGCGTCACCAAACAAAAGTGGACGGATCGACCGCGCGAGACGTGGCGGTGGTGCCCGCACAAACGTTGCGTCAACTCCAGGGCCAGCGCCTTCGCCCCAAAACGGACGGGCACCCATCACCAATTTTTCCAATGTGGACGCCATCAGCACAGACCATGGGCCGTCTAATGTCTCAATCTCATCACCAGTGTGATCTAACACACGGATCGCAGCAGGCGCTGGCGCCAATACGCCATTTTCCTTCGCGGAGATCAGGTTCTTCAGTAGCAGCGGCAGCAGCGTCAACCATGATGCACCGGCACCCACAACCCCCCGGCTATGGAGATGCGCACGGCAAAAAGCGATTGCGCGGCAAATGCCAATGGCACCGAAAAACATGCCAGCATGCGCGCTCATAACACCATTTCCATCCACGACATTATCAAGCCGCAGGATGGGCCGCGTGACCAACCGACCGCCACCGGATTCCGCCAGCGCTTTGGCTTCTGCAAGCGTTGCTTTCAGGCCGATATCACCAGCCGTCATGTTTGTAGTGCCGGACGGCAGTAGGCACAGGATCGGTGGAGGATCGAAGGCACCATCGATCAGAATGGCCGATAACGCCGTCATGACGGCACCGTCGCCGCCGCTCACCGCAACGACATCTACACCGTTTGCCGCCATCCGGCGGAGTGCAGCTGGCGCATCCGCTGGAGATCCGGTCAATTCGATATTGGGACCAAGCGCGCGCAGGCTCGCTGCATCGATCTTGCGATTGCGGCGGCTATTGGGATTGACCAGTGCGCCAAAGGTGCGCGGCGCCGAATTCATCCTGGTTTTTCCTGGAACGCCATCATAGTCGCGGTCGCGAGAGCCAGCGTCATTGGCGGTCCCCACGCCCCCGCTAAGGGCGAGATAGCCCCGGTTTCTGCGGCCGCCATTGCCAAGCTCTCAAACACAAAATACGCAAAGCCTACGAGCAATCCCGCCGCTAAGGGCCAGCCCATAGAGCGACCGCGCGTCATCCGGCCCGCGAACGGCACTGCCAGCAACAGCATCAGTGCTGCCCCAACGGGTGCCGCATATTTCCGTTGCACCCAGAGCTCATAGAAAAACGGTGGCTTGGCGCTAGCACCTGGATGATCCCCTAGGTCCCTGACCATCTGCATCGGCAATTCAGATGGATGTGCTGCCAGAAGCCCAAAAGACCCTGGCCCGAGTGGGCGTGGCCATGCCAACACATTCATTCGCCGCGACGGGCCACCATCCGCCGGAAGGACAGTTACATCATGGAAGGTCCATCCATTGGAACCCGCGCGCTCAGCTCGTGCGGCGCGCACTTCCTCCGTTAGTCTGCCGTCCGCATCGCGGCGGAAAATGCGGACACCTATCAGTGTGTTGTCGTCCGCTGACGCTTTGTTGATGCGGGCGATATCCTGGTCCTCGCGCAGCCAAATCACCTCTGTCGGCCTGGCTAGACGCGCAAATGGCTCCAGCCCCATAGCGCGGAGAGTAGCGGCCGCAGGCGGAGCGGCCAGTTCCGCAATGAAATACATCGCCAATCCGAAGCCGATGGCAGCGGGTAAAAGCGCACGGATGCTGCGTCCCTGCCCGGCTCCAAGCGCGCCCGCAGCCGCAAGTTCCCCTGAACGCGCCAAGGCCAATAGCGTCACCAAGGCGGACAGAAGGCCAGCAATGGGTGCGAGCTCCAGCGCGATCAAAGGCAAGCGTGCGATCAAATACACGCCAAGCCCGCCAAGCTTCTCCGCTCCCTCCACTGCCTCATCCGCATTGGCCAGCAAGTCGAGGGTAGCGGCTAGACCAACCACACCTAAAAACACGACGGCGAATGAACTGATCAGGCGGCGCAGCAGATATCGGTCGAGCGTGCTGATCATGGCCCGCCCGCCTCTGTCACCTTGCTGCGGCGTTTGAAGCTAATTTGCGGTAGCCAATCACCTGGATTGAAGCCTACGCCGCGCCATGTTCGCCAGAATAGGAATCCTGATATCAGCAGGAGACCAAGCACCGGCGTCCAGATTGCGACCAGGACGGGCGCACGCTCCAAATCCGCCATGCCTTCGCCAAATTGCAGCGCTTGGGTGAACACCAGCATTGTGACGATGCCAAACGCCAGCGGCCCGGACATGCGGGTGCGGATACCGGCCACAGCAAGCGGGATCGCCAACATCGGCATTAACAGCACGGCGAAGGCCCTTGCGGCACGGGCATGGAGTTCCGAAACGATGCGGGCGCGGCTGGTCGCTTCCGGCGGATTGTCGCGGGCGGCGTAGAGCTCGGGCCAGGTGAGTTCCCTTTCATTGGCCCCACGGGGTCGGAATGCGCCAAGTTCACCCCGGTCTATTGGCCAATCAAATGTGTTGAACGTTATGCGCCGCCGCCCGCCTTTGCCGTCTTCCTCAACCATCAAGCCATCTTGAAAGTGGAGGGCAGAGCGCTTTCCGTCAGCGCTCTCAATGAGCGCGCCGCCTTTTGATGTGATGATGCGCGCAACGCCGCCCGAGCGTTCCTCATACACAAACACCTTGGCCAGCGTACGACCGCCGGGCGTCGCCTGTTCTGCCATGAAGGTGATGCCGTCATTTTCCAGGAATGCGCCGGATTCGAGGGCGGCAGCGATGGAGGCATGGGCAGCCAAAAACCCAATACTTCTATAGGCATAACGACCATGGGGCTGGAGGTAACCATGAAGCAGGGCCGAGAACGCAGCGATCAATGTGGCGGCCATGAACGCCGGCAGCGCCATGCGCCCAAGTCCTCTACCGATACTTTGGAATGCCGCGATTTCACTGGTTGTGGCAAGCCGTCGGTAACCGACATAGCAGGCGATGAATAGAGCGGCCGGCAGCGCTAAACCCAGGTAATGCGGTGCCAAATTGGTCAACATATCGAAAATGTAGCGGAGCGCGCCCTCGTTCGAATTGGCGAAATCAAGCAGACGCAGCAGCCGCTCAAGCATCAGCAATGCGAGCACGCCAAAAAGCGCGCCGAAGAACGGCCCGGCCATGTGGCTCAGGATATAGCGGTCAATACGGCCCATGGAGGGTATCTTAGCATGGGCGCCCGCCCGGGTCAGCCGGTCTTGCGCGCGCGCCCTCACCTGTCTCTTATACACATCTGACGCTGCCGACGAATAGAGAGG
>CAJXVF010000232.1 GCA_913060845.1 uncultured Alphaproteobacteria bacterium
GGCTCGGAGATGTGTATAAGAGACAGCCCTTGGGGAGATGCTGCAGCAGGGCAAAAACAATCTGCAGGCGCCGTGGCTGGGCTTCACCGGATTCTTGTCCATCGCCGTTCTGCTGACGCTGTTGGTGTTCGCGGGTGAAGCGGTGCGGGACGCGTTTGACCCGCGCAAAACCATTCTAGGAGCGGCCTAATGGCGACCGGTGATCCGTTCCTCAAAATTGACGATTTAGGCGTTCGCTTTGGCGGCGTAGATGATCCGCATGCGAAAGATGCCGTCAAAGGCGTCTCGCTAACTTTGGCCAAGGGTGAAACTCTGGCGCTAGTTGGCGAATCTGGATCGGGTAAGTCCGTGACGGCGCTGTCTATCCTGCAATTGCTGCCATATCCGCTGGCATCGCATCCAACGGGATCGATCCAGTTCGACAGTGAGGAAATGATTGGGGCGTCCAAGCAGACGCTCATGAAAGTGCGCGGTGCCCGCGTCGGTATGATTTTCCAGGAGCCGATGACGAGCCTGAACCCACTGCACACTGTCGCTAAGCAGATCGGCGAAAGTTTGGTCGTCCATCGCGGTATGTCTAAGAGTGAGGCCAGGGCGCGGGCGTTGGAGCTGTTGAAGCTGGTCGCGTTGAAAGACCCAGAACAGCGCCTCGATAGCTATCCGCACCAGCTTTCCGGCGGCCAGCGCCAACGCGTGATGATCGCCATGGCGCTCGCCAATGAGCCAGACCTGCTGATTGCCGATGAGCCAACAACGGCGCTGGATGTAACCATTCAGGCACAAATTCTGGAATTGCTACGGGATCTGCAACAAAAGCTTGGCATGGCCGTGTTGCTGATCACCCACGATCTTGGCATCGTCCGTAAAGCGGCAGACCGCGTTGCGGTGATGACCGATGGCGAAATTGTCGAGCAGGGGCCGGTGGCGCAGGTCTTTGATCACCCGGCCCACCCCTATACCCAAATGCTGCTAGCGGCGGAGCCCAAGGGTGACCCGGTGGCGGCAGATGCAAGTGCGGACGAAATTCTGGCGGCGGATGACCTGAAGGTCTGGTTCCCAATTAAGCGCGGGCTGCTGAAACGCACCATCGGCCATGTCAAAGCCGTGGATGGTGTCACGGTGAAGCTGCGGGCGGGGCAGACAGTCGGTGTCGTCGGCGAATCCGGGTCTGGCAAGACGACGCTTGGTCTGGCGCTACTCCGCCTACAGTCCAGCGAAGGCGCAATTCGGTTTGATGGCAAGGATATTCATGGCGCTAGTTGGGCGGATATGCGTCCACTCCGTCGTGAAATGCAGATTGTGTTTCAAGACCCCTACGGTAGCCTCAGCCCGCGCATGACTATCGGTGAGATCATAGCGGAGGGCCTGAATACACACGGCATTCGCGAAGGGGTGGAGGTCGAGAAGCGCATTGCATCCGCCCTGGAGGAAGTGGGCCTAGAGCCCATCATGTCCCGCCGCTATCCGCACGAATTCTCAGGCGGCCAACGCCAACGCATCGCCATCGCCCGCGCTATCGTGCTGGAACCAAGGTTCCTCGTGCTGGATGAGCCAACCTCAGCACTAGATATGTCGGTCCAGGCCCAAATTGTGGACCTACTGCGCGACCTTCAGCATAGACATAATCTCGCGTACATGTTCATCAGCCATGATTTGAAGGTCGTCAAAGCGCTGGCTCATGACCTGATCGTGCTGAAAGACGGTAAAGTCGTTGAGCAAGGCCCTGCCAAAGCCATTTTCCAGGCACCGCAAGAAGAATATACGCAAGCGCTGCTGGCAGCGGCATTCGATATGAAAGCCGTTGATACAGACGCTGTTAGTGACTGAACTCTTTTCTGCTGAAATGAGCCCCCATGACCATTCTATTTAAACCAGATCCCGTTGTTGGCGGCGCTGATGCGTGGCGTGCGCAGTTGGCGAAACGATTGCCCGATGTGCCGTTTCGCGTGTGGCCTGATGTGGGCGACCCGGCGGACATCCATTTCTTTTTGGGCTTCAAGGCTGCCACAGGCAACTTCGCCGGCATGACCAACTTGAAGGCCGTGCTGGCGACGGGCGCTGGGGTTGATGGGATATTCTTGGCGGAGGATGTGCCGGACGTCGCGATCGCCCGCATCATTGATCCATGGATGACGGAACAGATGGCGCAATGGGGGCTCTATGCCGTCCTGCATTTCTACCGTCGCTTTGGTGACTATCAGGCGCAGCAAGCCGAAGGCGACTGGAATGAGCTTGATCCGTGGCGAGCAGCACCGGCCAGGGTCGGCATGCTCGGCTGTGGTGAGATTGGCCAAGAGATTGGGCGGCGGCTTGCCGACATCGGTTTTGAAGTCGCTGGGTGGACGCGGAGCGCGCGTGACCTTGGCGATATTGAGAATTTCCATGGCGAAGACGGCTTCGCGTCATTCCTCGCCCGTAGCAACTTCTTGATCTGCCTATTGCCGCTGACGGAGGACACGACAGGCCTCTTGGACGCTGCAGCATTCAGTCATCTGCCGGAAGAAGCTTACCTGATCAATATGGCGCGTGGCCGGATCGTTGACACGGATGACCTTGTCGCCGCACTCGACTCCGGGCGGATCAAGGGCGCGTTTCTGGATGTCACTGAGCCAGAGCCCTTGCCGCAAGACCATCCGCTCTGGCGCATGCCAAACGTCCGCATCACGCCGCATAATTCCGGCAACACGAATGCGGATACAGCTGCAGACCAAGTCGCTGAAAATATCCGCCGCGCGCTTGCTGGCGAGCCAATGCTGAACGTCGTCGAGCGCGGGCGGGGATACTGACTGCGGATTAAGCGGTTTCGTTCACGGCACCGCCGCGGTCTCCGCCGGGCGTTCCGTCAGCAGGTGGTTTGGCGACGCCAACCATAGCTGGGCGGAGGAGGCGGTCATGCAGCATGTAGCCGCGCTGCAAAACCTGAGATACGGCACCGGGTGGTACATCTGCCGTCTCGACTTCGAACACCGCCTGGAAGGAATTATGGTCGAAGACGTCGCCAGGCGCGCCAAAAACCGCAACATTATGTTTGGCGAGGGCCTGAGCGAGTTCGCGTTCGACCATCTCAACACCTTCCGCCAGCTTGCCAAGCGCTTCCGACTCGGCCTTGGCGTCCGCAGGCATTGCGGCCAGCGCGCGTGAAAGGTTATCCGCAACGGAAAGAATATCTCGGGCGAGGTTCGCCGCACCGTAGCGACTGGCTTCTTCCCGATCTTTCTGAGCGCGACGGCGGGCATTTTCAGCCTCTGCCAACGCGCGCAGGCGATCTTCCTTCAAGGTCGCTGCTTCGGCCTCAAGTTCCGCTACGCGGTCTGCCAATGCAGTCGCTGCAGACTTTGCTGCATCCAGCCCTGGCTCGTCCGCCGCCATTTCGGCTGCGAAATCTGCCGCTGCGTCATTCGCGGCGTTCAAGTAATCTTCCGGCGCATCTTCGGGCGCCTTGGGCGTATCGTCGCCTTGGGTCACGAGCTATTTCTCCGAATCTCTAGATAACATGCGGCCGATCACCCGGGCGGTGTAGTCGACCATAGGAATTATGCGGGCATAGTTCAGCCGCGTTGGGCCGATCACGCCAATGGCACCCAGCACTTTCGCGTCGGCGCCGCCATAGGGTGCGAGCACCATAGACCATCCCGCATGATTGAATACCGTATTTTCAGCGCCAATAAAGATACGAACGCCATCACCGGTCTCTGCTGCTTCAACCAGCCGCAGCATGGTCTCTTTGGTTTCCAACGCATCGAACAGGCTGCGGATGCGCTCCAGGTCGGTCACCGCAGCGACATCATCTAAGAGCCGGGCTTGGCCTTTTACGATGAGAGCGCCGCCGCCAGCGTCCGACCACACAGCTAAGCCATCCTCGACGACCTGTTGTGTCAGCGTGTCGAGCTGGGCTTGGTGTCGGGTCAGATCATCCCGGATTTCAGCGCGCGCTTCATCCAAAGTGCGATTACGCAGGCGGGCGGAAAGATAATTTGTGGCCTCCTGCAATGAGGAGGCGGGCATGCCAACCGGCAAGTCGATGACGCGATTCTCTACCTGCCCAGTACTATCCACCAGAATGACAAGGCCACGCCCATCGCCGAGCGGCACAAATTCAATATGGGTGATCGCATTCGCCGCCTTCGGTGCGACGACGAGCCCAGCATGGGTGGATAGGCCGGCCAATGCAGTCGTGGCCCGGTCCAGCGCCCGGTCCATAGATATGCCGGCATTGCCAACCAGGCCTTCAATTTCAGTCCGGTCCTCCGCACCAAGATCGCCAACTTGAAGGAGGCCATCAACAAATAGACGCAACCCTGCGTCCGTCGGTAGGCGACCTGCGGAATTGTGGGGGGCGTGCAGCAGGCCCAAATCCTGCAAATCCGCCATTACGTTGCGGATCGTCGCGGGCGAAAGCTGCTGTGTCAGCCGTTGGGAAATCGTGCGGGAGCCAATCGGGTCGCCCTGATCCATATAGGCGTCAACGATCACGCGGAAGATATCCCGCGAGCGCTCGTTCAATTCCTGGATGCTGATGGGTTTCGATACGGCCATTGTTGTTCGCGCCTGATGTCCCTTGATTTCTGCGGATCTGCGCATTGTGGTGATGCATTATAGAGTGTCAGTTAGGCGTCGGTGTCGTTATCGTCAATGTCTGCTGAACGGTGGGATGGATTTGGCTGTGCTTGGCTTGCCAGCGGACAGAGTTTCACATATATAGCCCCTACGCCGCCTTGTTGCGGTACGAAATCGTCATGCCGGTAGGTGACGGTGGGCTCTTGAGCCCGCCGTTTTTCTTTACGTGGTATTGGCAAACTGGCTTTTGGGGACTGTATGGAACGAGAGACGCGGGTTCAGGCACTGATTGAGCCGACCATCGAAGATATGGGCTTCGAGGTCGTGCGCGTTCGTGTGTCCGGAACAGTGCGTCCCGTACTGGAAGTTATGGCGGAACCGGCAGACGGATCGCCAATGACTGTTGAAGGCTGCGCCAGCATAAGCCGCGCGATTTCAACAGTTATGGACGTCGAGGACCCGATCACCAGCGCTTATACGCTGGAAGTGTCGTCCCCCGGCGTCGATAGGCCGTTAACGCGGCCAAAGGATTTCGATCGCTTCGCCGGCTTTGACGCCAAGGTGGAGTTGATCGTGCCCGTTGATGGGCAGAGACGCTATTCGGGCCGCCTCGGCGGTTTGGACCTGTCTCTTATACACATCTGACGCTGCCGACGAATAGAGAGGTGTAGA
>CAJXVF010000233.1 GCA_913060845.1 uncultured Alphaproteobacteria bacterium
GGCTCGGAGATGTGTATAAGAGACAGAGAGAATCACCATGGCCGCTTTGCATTGCGAACCCCTTCACGCTGATTTCGGCGTCCGCGTCACTGGCATAGACCTTCGCCAGCCGCCTGGGCCTGAGCTGGCGGATAAGATTTGGGCGCTGATCGACGAATACTCCTTCGTCCATTTCCCAGATCAACCTGCCGACGATGATATTCAATTGGCCTTTACGCAGAGCCTCGGCGCACCCGAACCAAGCCATGTGGCGCTGGGTGAGGAAGGTCGCATCGAGTATTTTGGTACCATTGGCAATGTGCAGCCAGATGGCTCCAAGCTTGGCAATGATCACCGCAAGACCAAGTTCCTAACCGGAAACAATATGTGGCACACAGACGCCTCGTTTAAAGCTGTGCCGGCTGCACTTTCCATTATGTGTGCTTATGAGACGCCAAGCGAAGGCGGCCTGACGGAGTTTGTCAGCACCCGCGCGGCCTATGGGCGGTTGCCGAAGGCCGAGCAAGCTGCACTCGATCCGTTGATCGCGATCCACGATTACACCTATTCGCGCTCCAAAGTGTCGCCGGATGCGGTGTCGCCGAAGCTGTCTAAATCCTTGCCGCCCGTGCGCCAGAAGCTTGTACGGCGGAACGCGCGGGCCGATGCTAAGAACCTCTTCATTGGCTCCCACGTGCGGGAGATCGAAGGCATGGAGGCGGGCGAAAGCCGGGCGCTGCTAGACCGGTTGGTGGATCATGCTGCGAAGCCAGAGAACATCTACGCCCACGCCTGGAGTCCTGCAGACTTGGTCATCTGGGACAACCGCTGCCTTCTGCATCGTGGTAGCGGTTACGACGCTGACAAGCATCGCCGCCGGATGCGCCAAACGCGCGTCACGGGCGCTGCGTCGTCATTGGAAGAATAATCGCCGTCAGGGCGCATTTGCAGCGACAGCAGCGCGAGCTTTTGCAAGCGCTTCGGCACCGCTCATGAGGTCTGCATATTTCTGGCCCATGTCGAACAGATTGGCTTCGTGGGGTTCAATCGCCCTGTCGCCACAGCAATCCGCAGCGACGACAGTGCGAAGCGCATAGGAGCAGCTGTCAATCACGCTGGCACGGACACAGCCAGATGTTGTGGCACCAGTGACGATCAACGTATCCACGGACCGTTTCGCCAGCCAACTCATCAACGGTGTTGAGAAGAATGCTGATGGTCCGATTTTGCGGAGGACGAGATCACCTTCTACCGGTGCCAATTCTGGCACGATCTGGCTGATCGGTGCATCATCTGCCAACTGGTATAGCCCCGGAACTTTCATGGCGAATGTGCCGCCATCCTCGGCGTTAGCATCGAATACGGCGCGGGTATACGCGATGGGCGCGCCAATCTCCCGCATGCCCTCCAGCAAGGGCCGCGTTGCGCTAACTGCATCCTGAACATTGCCGCCGCCAAATACGTTTGGATCGGCAAAGCCCACCTGAAAATCCACGATCAGTAATGCAGGTCTACGCCCAAATCCTACGGAATTCCCAAAGTTCTGGCGGTCATATACGGCATCTTCGGTCATAGCATTTCTCCAATAAATAGGCGGACTTCAGGCCTCAATATCCTGTTTAGTGTTTGATTAGATGATATAGAACCCGCAAATCGGAATCCTTTGAGGAATTCAGGATATGAATGTGAACGCCATACCGCCAGGGCAGAATCCGCCTTGGGATTTGAATGTCATCATTGAAATTCCAATTGGCGGTGAGCCAGTGAAGTATGAGGTCGATAAGGCGTCTGGCGCGCTGTTCGTTGACCGTTTCTTCCACACCGCCATGTACTACCCCTGCAATTACGGCTTTGTGCCCCACACACTGGCTGAAGATGGTGACCCGGTGGATGTACTGGTTGCTGGGCGGAACCCGGTCATTCCGGGTGCAGTCGTGCGCGTTCGGCCAATTGGGGTGCTGTTATTAAAAGATGAAGCGGGCATGGATGAGAAAATCCTGGCTGTGCCGGTTGATGCACTGCACCCGTATTTTTCTGGCGTATCTTCATTCTGGGACCTGCCGCAAATACTACTCGACCAGATCAAGCACTTTTTCCAACATTACAAAGACCTAGAGAAAGACAAATGGGTGAAGGTCGAGGGTTGGGCAGAGGCCGATGAAGCCGCTCGTCTAATTGAAGCTTCGATCAAGCGGGCCGCCGAGGAAGATGATGCCAAATAGGTTCAGACCGATAGCCTAAGATCACTCGGTCACGTAATAGCCATTCGGCTACTGTTTTGTCTGGAGACGACCCATGCGCATGTTTTCCTGTCCTGCTTGCGGTGCCACTGCTTTCTTTTCGAACATGGCCTGCGTTTGTGGGGTTGAATTGATGTTTGATCCGGCCAAACACGGCTTCGCAGTGAATGTGCCTGCATGTTCCAACCGTGCAGAAATCAGCTGCAACTGGGCTGCTGATACAAATACTGCGGGGCTTTGCAGATCTTGCGCGATGACGAAGGTCATCCCCGACGCCTTCCGTGGCGACAATCGCATGCTTTGGGCCAGCGCTGAGGCGTCCAAGCGCTGGGTGCTGGCGACACTGGCGCGTTGGAGTTGGTTTACGCCTGAAGACGCCGGGCAATCGCCAGAGTTTCATCTGCTATCGGAGGACACAGCGTCTGGCCCGGCCGTTGTGGTGATGGGTCATGCAGACGGTTTGGTGACCATTAACTTGGCTGAGGCGGATCCGGTTGAGAAAATCCGCCGCCGGGAAGCGCTGAGCGAGCGGTTGCGGACGATGACCATCCATTTTCGCCACGAGATCGCGCATTTCCTATTCGAGCGGCTGACGGCGAGCCGGCCTGAATTCCCCGATGCGTTTCGAGCGATTTTCGGTGATGAACGGGAGGATTATGGCAAAGCCTTGAAGCGCCATTACGCCAATGGCCCGCCAGAGGGTTGGACGGATGAATTCATCACGCCCTACGCCTCCAGCCATGCCCATGAAGATTGGGCAGAATCAGCAGCCCATGTCATGCACCTAACGGATATGCTCGATAGTGCTGTCGCCTCAAAGTTACTGCTGCCCCCGCTGAATAACCTGGATTATGACGCTTATGCCGAGCGAGATCCTGATCCGCTGATTGATGCGGCAGCTGCATACGGCGTCTCGCTCAATCACGTGAACCGGTCGATGGGGCATGGGGATATTTACCCATTCGTCCATAAACCTGCCGTGCGGGCTAAGCTTGTGGCAGCCCATGGCTGGATATCAGGTTTCGCAGCTTAAACCGGCACATTGTAGAGAATGAAGTCCGATTTCGGGCTGTAGGTGTCATAGAGACGCCGGGCCGGGTAATTGAATTCCTGCGTCAGCCAGCGGACGTTTGGCAGGCCCTTAGCCTTTGCAAATTCCCGGACATAATCGATGAGCGCACGCCCAACGCCACCGCCACGAAGGTCGGGCAGTGTGTAGAGGTCGCTCAAGTAGCAGGTCATGCCGCCGCCGAGTGAGCGGTGCATGAGCTGGTATTGCGTGAAGGCGACCACATCGCCATCTGCATTTTCAGCGACCGCACACCAGAAGTCATTTTCGGGATCGAATATCCAGCCCCAAACCGCATTGAAGCCACCCTCAGGCACGTTGGTTTTATAGAATTCCGCATAGCTCTGGAACATCTGTTCCCAGATCGCGCGGTCCCCTTCGGCCAATGGGCGAATGTTGGCGGGCATAGTCAGGTCTCCTTTGACGGGCGGATGAGCGTTACAGCGACGGACGCGACGATCATCGCAAGGGCCGTATATTTTTGCCAGGACGGCGGATCACCCAGCAAAACCATTGCTGACCCCACGGCGACAACCGGCGCGATCAGCGTTGAAATAGCGGCGATGGTTGCTGGCAGGCGGGCGAGCAGCACTGTCCAAAGCACATAGCAGACAATCATTGGCCCCAGCACGTGGAACGTCATGGTCCCTATTACAGGAGCGCTTGGCAGGGTTTGATGCCAGGGCGGTTCAAACACCAGGACGATCGGCCAGCAGACCAAGCCAGACGCTACGAAATACCAAACGGCTTGGGACAATGCTGGCAAGGTCCAGGTTCTGGTTTTCAGCAACACATTGCCGATGGACCAACTTAATGCCGCCAGCAGCATAATCACCGGCCCAAGCGGCTCCTTGATGATGGCGCTGAAGTTCTCGGAAGCGAGGACGACTAGCGCCGCCATGCCGACTGCAAGGGCAATAGCCACGCGCTTATCAAACCGTTCGCCAAGGAAGCCTGCCGCCAAGCCTGCCGTTAGCGCAGGCATGGTGTAGGCAATGATGGCGGCTTTGGATGTCTCAACCAGGATCTGACCAAGGGATGTCATGGCGTTAAAGCCAAAGACCAAAAAGAACCCTGCAATGAAGATGGGCCAAACCTCATCGCGCGGCGGTCGCATCGGCAAGCCTTTGGCGCGGACGATTGCGGTTAGACCAAGGGCCGCAAGCGTGAAGGCAACTGCCCGGATCGTCAGCGGCTCAATCTCCGTCAGCATGAATTTAACCGCAGGCCAATTCAGCCCCCACAGCACGCCAATCAACAAAACGGCAAAGATGGAAACTCCGCTGACGGATGAGCGCAATGGATAAGCTTTCTACGGCTGAAGGAAGAGTGCGCGGCAGGCTCTAGCGGAAGCCAAGAAGTCTGAGCAAGCTGCTGGCGAGCAAGAGCAGCGAAATAACGATAGGAATGGCATAGAGCAATCTTCGCCGTTTGACGATGGACCTTAAGCTGTTGGGTTTATCTTCAGCATCTGGTCCCACATAGTTCTGATCAAGCGGTGAGCTTGCTAGGCTTTTGGTCCGCATGGCATTCACTTGGTCGAGGAAAGCCAATGCGGTCTCTGCATCACTACTGACACGATAGCGCCCAAGCAAAATGATGATATCGGCATCGACGAAGTCGGGCGTTGGTCGGTCTGAGAGCTGCTGAAATTCCACTACGTTCCCTGGGTACATCGCGACAAGACTACAATGCGATGCAGCTAAGCCTGGAGGCGGACTAAGGGAGAATGTGCCTGTCTGCCGCCACATCCAAACTTTGCGGCTAAATGCGGTTCTAAGCTCAAGCCTATCGTCGTAGAGGCATAAGAGCGGATACCCTTTGACCATATCGTTGATAGACAGGCCGACCAGAGCGAGATAGCAGAAAAGTATAATAACTGTCTCTTATACACATCTCCGAGCCCACGAGACCTCTCTACATCT
>CAJXVF010000234.1 GCA_913060845.1 uncultured Alphaproteobacteria bacterium
CTCTGGCAACTGCCAAAGCGCGTCATCGTGCTGAAGCGCACTGACGGCACCCATCCGATAATCAGCACCAGCGACCAGGGCGCGCTCTAGCAGTGTATTCACAAGGTCCGGGCCGCTTTCAGCCGTGCTCTCGACACCCTCCAGCTTGCCAACATTGGTGATCAGCCCGCCGAGAAAGCCATCATCGACCAGGGCAGTCGCGATGCCGCGCTCGGCCAGTTCAGCGGCAGCGGTTAGGCCTGCAACGCCAGCGCCAATAACTATGGCACCGTGGGTTCCGCCGTTCGCTGTCATAGGTCCTGATCCTCTAGTGATTTCAGTGCGCGCATTTGGATGGCAGAGCCACCAGCCCATAGCGGCAGATAGGTCATTTTCACGCCGGGCCCGCCGGTGATAATTGGCAGAATATCTTGCGGGGTCGCAGCAATAGGCTTGGCCGCATGGATTGACATAACGCCTGGTATTTCAATGGTTGTGGTTTCAAACAGGAATGTCTGCATGTCGCCGATGCTCCAGCCATGCTTGTCCACACCTGCTGCAAGTTCTGGCGGTAGCAGAAACACCTGTTGCCCGGGTGGACGTGCGCGCCCCGCACTGGCGGCTGCACCCGTTGCAATCATGGCTGCGGCCATGGGTGTCAGAATGGCTTCGGGCGTGTCGCGGTCATCCAGCGGCAATACTTCCACCGTGCCGGAGACGCCGAGCACGGTGACAGCGTTTGCATTCTCGCCGAGGCCCTGCCGTTCGGCCAAGCCAGGATAGATGGTTGATGGGGCTTCAGCACTGCAGAAGCTGTACTTCCCGGGCTGCCCCATCGTCGCCATATCGCCCGAGCCTCCGCGTGCGCCGCCAATGTTACGCATGACAAGCGACACCGCCCGGCCAATCGCAGCGTTGGCGCGAGTGCCAGGGCCGAGACAGTTGGTGCTTGCATTCATGTCCAGCTTCGCAGCGATGGGGCCATGAATGATTGTGGCGATTGCAGGCGTTCCGGTAGTTGTGAGCAATCCTAGGACATTGAATGCTGGGTCGAGGCAGGCTGTTGCTGCCGTCAGCACTACGGGTAACTCCTCCGGAACACAGCCTGCCAGTACGCACTGATAGGCCAGGGCGCGGGGCGTGAGATCGCCATAAAGTGGGGGCAGCAGGCCGTGAGATCTATCTGGCTCTACAACGCCTTCAAGCATTGCCTGGAGACGGCGTTCCGTGGGTGGTGTTAACGGCAGGCCGTCAGACAATTCTGCAGCAGCTAGCATGGCTTGGGTTTCGTCGAAATCCGCCGTTTCTGAGACGAGCGGCAGTGCTGCGTCCGTGCCGAACACGCTCACCGGTTCGGCAGCCGCACCGATGAGGCCTCTGTGAAGCCGAAGGTCGGGATATAGGCTGAATGTTTGCCTGCACCGCCTGCAACAAGAATCTGAATGTCCTCGGGCGACCGGGAGAGGTAATAGCGACCGTTCCGAATTTCTTGCTCGCGCTCTTCGTAGTTCTTTTGGTTCTCGATGGAGACGCGCTCCACAAGAACAGCTGAATCCTCAAAAAGCTTCTCTTGCACGGCCTCGACCGACCAGCCATCACGATGCACGGTAGCGGCATGCTCCGGGCCGAAAACCACAGTATACGGGGCGGTGCCGTAGATGGCGTTAGCGCCCGTCTGGGAGATGGATCCAGCGATGGTCGTCAGGATGCCATCACCGGTGGTGCTGCCGTGATCGTTGATATTATGCGGCGGCTCTGAAGGGAGGGCGGTGACGACGCTGTCCGTCGCCGCAAAGCCCTTGCGCACATGGTAGGGCTCCCACGGGCTTTCTTCTTCGTTTTCGCCGAAGCAGAACGCGTATTTTGCTGGCGAGCCTTGGGTCGACCGATCCATTTCACCGGGCTTCGCGCCGCCAATATTTAGCAGTGTGAGTTGCAGCGCCCGCCCGATGGTCGCATTGGCAGGCCAGCCTTGGCCGAAGCAATTGCTGCCGCAGTTAACGCCTAGCTCCTTGCGGATCGGCCCGCTCAAGATGAGCATCGGCGCGCATGGATGCGTCGTTGCTAGAGTGCCATGAAGGTTATAGTCAGGATTAAGAACAGCGCGTACTGCCGCTACAATTGTTGGAAAAAACTCCGGTTTACACCCGGCCATAACAGCATTGGCAGCGATGGATTCAAACGTTGGCACGACCCGACGCGGCGACATGGGTAAGAACGGTTCGTTGTCGCCATGTGCGGTTTCTACGAAGGCTGCGACTTTGGCTTCCGTTGGCATCACCAGCGGGAAACCGTCGCCCCAACCTTGGGCCATGGCGTAATCGTTCCAGGCATCTTGATCGAGGTTTTCCAGCTCAAGGACTTGGTCAGTCGTGATATCCGCCATCGCTCTTTTCTCACATAAGTGCACCCGGCGGCTGCAAGAGCGCCGGGCGCGATATTATCGCCGTTGTGGCAGCACTTTAGGCGTCCACGGAGCGCTTCAGTTCGCTGAATGCCGTCTTGATTCGTTCAGCAAGTTCAGCCTCATTCAGGCCGCCTACAGGGTGTTTGACGATCAGCAATTTGGGGTCGGCATTCCGGGCCTTAGCCTGCGCGCGTACAAGTGGCAGGAAGGTTTCGGTAATGACGATATAGGTCTCTACGCCGCGATCTTCTAAGTCGATACTGTCATGGAAACTCCACGACGAGCACGACCCTCAATCCGCCAAAGCGACGATGGCCCCTTTATAATTCGCTGCGATTTGGTCAATCAACGCTGCCGGGGCTGGCTGCGCCGCACTATCCTTAAACAGATAGTCGATATTATCCGTAGACCGGAAGTCACCCATCATCGAGCGCACGCCTTGCAGGAGCTCCTGCGCGTTGGGCTTCGAGTTTGAGATAATGGCGATCGGGTCTTTGGACCAATCTGTCGGGGTTAGATTGTCCCCGTGCTTTTCGGCCTCCTGGGCCAGCCCGAAGGACGGATTAACGATCCGCATCTGCATCTCCTTCTGTAAGTATCAATCAACGCTACCACCCGCATCGAGGGGCGGCAAACGGCTAATCCATGTTTAGATCTTCATATCCGCTGGCGGCCACGGCCTCGCATTTCTCACGATATTCCGGTGCCGTACCACTATAGCGGACGATGGTGCGGGTTTGTTTGCCTTCAACGTTTAGGTTGATGCCTGTCATCCAGGAATCGATCTCGTTTGACAGCAGGCCTTCCGCCTTTTCAGACACAAAGCTGTGCCATTCAGCAACGGCTTTCGCTGGCGCCTCTGCCTGGCGAACGCCGTTGTCGGAGGCGTGGCCGATCAAGCGGCTGATCCAATCCACATTGTATTCAATGCTGCGTGGATTATTGCCGAGCGCTGCGTGCGGCCCCATGATCATGAACATATTTGGGAAATCATCGACCATCACGCCAACGAACGTGCGCGGCCCGCCAGACCATTTCTCTTTCAGCCGTGCGCCGCCCTTGCCCTGAATGTCGATCTTGTCGAACGCGCCGGTGACGGCATCAAAACCAGTCGCATAGATAATGACGTCGAACTCATAATCCTGGGCGGATGTGCGGATTCCTGTTTCAGTAATGCGTTCAACAGGCTCTTCCAACATGCTGACAAGTTTGACGTTATCCCGATTATAGACCTCGTAGTATTTGGTTTCTTGGGGCACGCGACGGGTGCCGAAACCGTGGTCTTTCGGGATCAGCATGTCTGCTGTTTTTGGGTCAGTCACGCGCTCACGGATTTTGTCAGCGACGAAATCGGACATGAGACGGTTGGCCTCGCGATCTATAAGCATGTCGCGGAAGTTACCCTGCCATATGCCGAAGCCTTGACCGGCGTACAGGCTCTCCCAGAACGCATTGCGTTCTTCTTCCGTCACTTCAAACGTGCCGCGCAAATCCACGGTGTGGATGAAGCATGCGGCAGTCTCCAGACAGCGCTGGAAAATCTCAGGATAGCGGCTGCGAATGTCCTCCATCTCGTCCTTGGGGATAGGACGGTTATGAAGGGGTGTGCACCAGTTAGGGCGGCGCTGGAATACGGTCAGATGCTTAGCAGTCTTGGAAATCTCCTGGATAGCCTGAACGCCGCTGGCGCCCGTGCCGACCACAGCAACACGCTTGCCGGCGTAGTCGATGCCTTCTTTCGGCCAAAGCCCTGTGTGCGTCCATGGGCCCTTAAAGTCTTCGATGCCATCGAATTTTGGCATTGTCGGTGTGGAGAGCAAGCCGATTGCGCTCACGATGAAACGAGCGCGGTAGGTCGTGCCATCGGCCAATGTGACCGCCCAGCAGCAGGCACCTTCGTCATAGTGAGCAGCGGTGACGCGGGCGGAGAACTGGATGTCTTTGCGGAGGTCAAACTTGTCAGCGACCAGATTGCAGTAGCGTTCGATCTCAGGCTGGCCAGAGAAAGACTCGCTCCAATCCCATTCATCCAGCAGTTCTTTGGAGAATGAATAGCCGTAGGAATAGCTTTCGGAATCAAAACGCGCACCGGGATATCGGTTCCAATACCAGGTGCCACCAACGCCTGTTCCAGTTTCCAGCACCCGCACCTTGAGGCCAAGCTCGCGTAATCGGTACAGCTGATACATGCCCGAAATGCCACCGCCGATAACGATGGCGTCAAAGTCGAGGGCGTCAGCGTTGGATGTGCTGTTTTCAGCCAAAGCGGTCTGGTTCATGGTCCTGCAATGCTCTCCACGGTGCCGCGTCTGTGCGCGCGGCGTCATTCAAAGTTAGACGATAGCGCCCAATCAGCTTGCCGCCAACGCTAGTTCTATTCCGTGAGGCGCGATTGTAGTGCCTTGGCGCAAGCCTCCGCTTCCGTCAGGAAAACCCGGTGCTTGGCTTGTGGGAAATCAAGCTGAGTGCAGTTTGCCGCCCGCTCAGCCAAAATTGGGTGTTGGGCAGCGTCTACGAACGGTGATCTGCCTGCGACGATGTTTAAAATCGGCATGGTCAGGCGATGCAAATCTGGCCCAAGGTCAGCGGCTCGCAAACTGAGCACGACTGCGGCAACGGCTTCAGGCATGGCTTCAACATGCAACGCGCTGGCCCAAGCGATTAAGGCTGGGCCAACCAATGCTGGATCGAAACTGCCTTCGGTTAGCATATCGCCCCAGGCTTCAATGCCGCCAGGCTTCGCCAGCACCTCCGGCCACCCGCCAATATTGTTGACCAGATCGCCGCGCCAGCCCGTGGACGCCACTGTGATAG
>CAJXVF010000235.1 GCA_913060845.1 uncultured Alphaproteobacteria bacterium
CTCTATTCGTCGGCAGCGTCAGATGTGTATAAGAGACAGCAATTGAAACGGGGCCGAGACATGGCTTTCCTTAGGTCCGCGCTTTGGGACGGGCGCAAACACTATCTGGACCGGATGACGGTGCCAGACCTAGTGCGCGCTTATTTCGCATTTCCGGCGATCCAAGGCTATTTGGGGCTTGGCGTTCTCAGCACGGTCGCCGCCATCTATTATTGGCCCGGTTTTCTGGCCGCGCTGGCCGCTGTTGTCGTCACGATCTTTATCTATGGGCTGGTCTGGTATGTGCTGCACCGGTTCGTGCTACATGGTCGGTACCTATATAAAAGCCCGCTGACGGCGTCCGTGTGGAAGCGCATCCATTTCGACCATCATGGCGACCCAAACGATCTTGGCGTGCTGTTTGGCGCGCTCTACACAACGCTGCCGACCATCGCCATGGCCACCATTCCGCTGGGCTGGGCGATTGGCGGGGCGGCTGGTGCGGCATCAGCATTCGCTTGCGGGCTGTTCGTCACGTGCATCTACGAATTCTGCCACTGCATTCAGCATCTGGGCTTCACGCCAAAGCGGGCCTGGCTGAAAAAGATCAAGCGCTTGCACATGGCCCACCATTTCCATAGCGAGCAGGGCAATTACGGCATCACGACGTTCCTTTGGGACAAGCTGTTTGGCTCATATTACGGCAAAATATCCGAAAAACCGGCAAGCCCGACAGTCAGGAATCTGGGCTACACACCCGAAGAATATCCAAAATACCCATGGGTCGCGGAGCAATCCGGGCTAACGGCTAAGGATTGACCTTGCCGGATTACCGCATCCTCCCCGTTACGGACGCCAAGACCAAACGCGCGTTTCTGGCAGCGCCCGGGGCTGTGCTGAAAGACAATCCGAACTTTACAGCACCGCTGACCATGGATGCGAAGCATCGCTTAGAGCCGGCAAAACACCCATTCTATGGTCACGGTGAGGCTGCATTCTGGGTCGCATTGAATAGCGATGGCCGCCCCGTTGGCCGTATCTCCGCCCAAATCAACCAGCGCCATCAGGACCGCTACGGCAAGGGCGACGGCCATTTCGGCTGCATCGCCGGAGAGGATGATCCGGCCCTTTATCGGGAACTGCTTAGAACAGCGGAAGCTTGGCTGAAGGAACGCGGGTGCAATCTCGCCATCGGGCCCGCCAGTCTATCTGTGAACGAAGAGTTCGGCCTGCTCGTCGATGGCTTTGACACACCGTCCATGCTGCTCATGGGTTACGACCCGACATGGGCTGGGGGCCATATTGAAGCCGCCGGATACACCAAAGCCAAAGACCTAATCGCCTACCGTTATGATCCCCGCCAAGGCTTGCCTCGCCGCGTCACTGCTTTCGCCGCGAAACTGGAAAAAGTAGACGGCGCCCGTATCCGCTGCTTTGACAAACGCGCGTTCGACCATGACCTCGCGGCCGTGCTGGCCGTATTCAACGACGCCTGGTCCGAGAATTGGGGCTATGTCCCCATGTCGGAGAAAGAGATCAAGGCGCTCGCGGACGCATTCAAGATGATTGCGGATTATGGCCTGATCTTCATCGTTGAGATCAATGGCCGCCCCGTTGGCATGGCTGCCAGCTTGCCAAATGTGAATGAAGCGCTTTCGGGCCTTGGCGGCGCAAGCTCACCCTTAGCGCTGCTAAAATTCCTGTGGCGGCTGAAGGTCCGCAAGCCTAAATCCGCGCGCATCCTATTAATGGGCGTCGTGAAGGATATTCAAGCCGACTTAGCGCTTGGCCCCCTGGTTAGCATGACGCTGGTGAAGGCTTTGGGCGATGGTCATGCCGAGCGTGGCTACGAAAACATGGAAATGTCGTGGATTTTGGAGGACAATATCCCCATGCGGCGCATCGCAGAATCTGGTGGTGCAGAAGCCTATAAAACCTACCGCGTCTACCAAAAAGCGCTGCTATGAGCAGTGAGAATATGACAGGCACCCCCATGACAGGCGCATGGACCGCTCTCGTCCTGGCAGCTGGGCGGCCAAATGATCCACTGGCACTCGCGGAAGGCGTCTCAAACAAAACGCTAATCGATATTTGCGGCAAACCCGTGCTGCAGCGCGTGATCGATGCCCTGGACGCCGCCCCCAGCGTTGGCCGCGTGGTTACCGCCATTGAGGACGCTGCATTACTCGACGGCATCTCTCCCCGCCCCGAAGTCGCCCGCGCCGCTGATAGCGTTGTTGGAACGGTCACCAGCGGGCTTGAACAATTAGGCCCGCCGCTTCTGATCGTCACCGGCGATCACGGCTTGCTGACAGCAGACATGGTGGAAGAATTTCTCGCTGGCGCATTGGAGAAAGGCGCTTCAGCCTCCATCGGTCTCGCCTCAGAACACGTGATCAAGGCCGCGTATCCGGAAGTCCGGCGCACATACCTGAAGTTCGCAGAAGGCGGGTTTTCCGGCTGCAATCTCTTTGCGCTCGCAAGGCCCGATGCAGCGGACGCGCTTGGCTTCTGGCAGGAAATCGACCGCAATCGCAAAAACCCGCTGAAGCTTATTCGATCCGTCGATATCAAAGCCGTCGCTCTCTACGCCATGGGCAAACTTGGACTGGATAACGCCATGGTGCGCTTAAGCCGGAAGCTCGGCGTGCCCGTCGCCGCCATACAAATGTCTCAGGCCGAAGCCGCTATCGACGTAGACAAGCCCGACGACCTCATCCTCGTCCGCAAGATCATCGAAGCACGTCAGCCCTTAAGCCTCACAAGCGAATAAGGGTCTCGCCTTTATTTCGCTGCAAAGTCCATGCGATAGTTCCGAAAAGAATTGAAAAACGGGAGCGTTGAAGACCATGGCAGGCCGGGTTGCAGGGAAGATTGCGTTGATGACGGGCGGGGCATCTGGCCTCGCGAAAGCATCCGCAGAGATGTTTGTGGCGGAAGGCGGTCAGGTGATGATCGCCGATATCAATGAAGAAGGCGGCCGCGCCGTTGCTGAATCATTGGGTGACGCAGGCGCATTCACACATCTGGATGTAACGGACGAAGACTCTTGGATTGCTGCCCTCACCGCAACGAAAGAGCACTTTGGCGGCCTGCATGTGCTGCTGAACAGCGCCGGAATCGGTTGGACTCAGCCCGTCACCGAAATTTCGCTAGAGGACTGGCGCCGCGTCCACGCGATTGATCTGGACGGCGTGTTCCTTGGCTGCAAGCACGGCATTCCGTTGATTGCGGAAACGCTTGCCGCTGGGGTTGGCAGCCCCAAAGGCTCCATCGTCAATATTTCATCCATCGCTGGGAATATCGCTGGTCATAATATGGCGGCGTATAATTCTGCGAAGGCGGCTGTGCGGCATTTGTCGAAATCCGTAGCCCTACATTGCTGTCGCCAGGGCTATGAAATTCGCTGCAATAGCGTGCATCCCACATTCGTCGATACGCCCATTCTGGATAAGCACCGCGAAAAATTCGGCGCTGAGGAAGCGATGCGCAAACTGGCCCGTCAAGTACCGATTGGCCGGGTGGGAGAGCCAAAGGAGATCGCCTATGCCATCCTCTTCCTGGCGTCCGACGAAAGCAGCTATACCACCGGTTCTGAATTGCTGGTGGATGGCGGCATCAGCGCAATGTGATTTGAGGTTCTAGCCCTATGAAACAGCTACAAATCGATGGGTATCACATCGAAATCCTGGTGACAGGCTTTCCCGGAAAATCCGTATGCCATGGCGCGCTTGGGTGGAGCACGATTGCGCTCATCCGCCATCAGGATCGCATTGCGCTTGTTGATGTCGGCGCATTCGGCCATCGCCAGATGCTGATCGCAGCACTGGCCGAACGCGGCCTAAATCCGAGCGATGTTACAGATGTGCTGCTGAGCCATTCCCACTATGACCATGCGCTTAACTGGGTGCTATTCCCGAAAGCCCGCACCGTCATCGCAGATATCGAGTTGGATTGGGCGCTAGAACAGCCCTGGGGCGAAACCCCGGTGCCGGAGCTTTATGTCAAAGAACTGAACCTGCTGCCGACCCTGGTCCGCGCAAAAGATGGCGATGAGGTCTTCCCTGGCATCACCATGCACCTGGCCCCCGGCCACACGCCCGGTTGCGTGACATTCAAGCTGGCGGGCAAAGAAAGAGACGTGATCTTCACGGGCGACAGTGCGAAAAACCGCGCCGAGCTTGTCTCCCGCGATACGGACATGACCTATGACCCCGCAATCAGCCGCGCCACCATTGAGATGATCTGGGACCTGTGGCGTACACGGGCTGGCAACGTTCTGGTCCCCGGCCATGATGTGCCGATGGACCTGGACGGCACGGGCCAGCCGCGCTATCTGGCCAAACGCGAAGCTGCGATCCGCGCCTGGTACGGCGACGGCATGGATGAGACGACGACGATCTCTCTCGTTGTCGATTAAAGGACGGATCATTTGGGCGAAGATACGCCGCCGCCACAGCCGCCTGAACCGAAGAAATCTACGGCTGGCCGGCTAAAAGACTACGTGCTTTCGGCTGCAACATCGCCGGAAATCCTGCTGCCGGTGCTTGGCATCGTCGCCATCATCCTGCTTCGGGACCATTTAGAGGCGCCGGTCGCGCGCTATATCGCCGGCATCGTCACCAATGAAGAAAACTTCAGGCCGGATGATGACAACAAGGATCGCGCCAACCCGCTCGACGCCTACATGCTGTCATCGCTGCTAAGTTCTGAGGATCAGCAGCTCCGCACCAAAGTGCAGACGCTGATCGCAGAGGAAATTCAGCGCCTTGATATTCTGGAGTCAGAATATGGCCGCGCCGATGGCATATTCCGCAATCAAGTGCGCTTCTCAAGCGCCGACCGCGAAGGCCTGGAGAAAACCATCACCTTCGTCGCCCATAGGAACCGGCGCGTGTTCCTTTACGCGACGTCGCGCAATATCATCAAAGACACCAGCCGGTCGGATTTGTTTACGGCGTTCCAGGCGAAATCGCAGCCGTTCAATATCCGCTCCAGCGTGCGCGAGCAACGTATCCTGACGGATCAACAGTTCGACATCACACCGATGTTGACGTTCCCTGACGGCGCTGAGTGGAAGATTTTTGAGCTGACAATCACCCCTGGCAACCATCTCGTCGACTCGATTGAGATTGTGGCCAATGTCAGCATCATTGTTGCGAATGAGATTACGGCCGCGACGAAGGAAGCGCCCGCGGCAAAATCT
>CAJXVF010000236.1 GCA_913060845.1 uncultured Alphaproteobacteria bacterium
TCTCGTGGGCTCGGAGATGTGTATAAGAGACAGTGGCTGATCTTCGCCGGGACAGGGACGCAGCCGAAACTGCTCTGGCTGAGGCAAAGGCGGCCGATCCAGCGGCCGAAGATGGAAAGCTTGCGGAACTACAAAGCGCGCTGGATGAATGTCGCGCGAATGCAGCATCGTTGGCGGGTGAGCGCGATGCTGCGAAGGCGGCGCTTGCGACTGCAGAGGCCAAGCCAGCCGTGGCTGTATCCTCATCACCCGCTGTAGCTGCGTCGCCAATAGCGCTGGTGGATTCCGCTCCAGAATCTGCTGCCTCAGATGATCTGAAGCAGATATCTGGCATTGGTCCGAAGCTAGAAGGCCTTCTGAATGAAGCAGGTATTTCGCGGTTTGAGCAGATCGCTAGTCTAACACTGGATCAAATTGCCGACTTGGACGATATTCTGAATTTCAGAGGCCGTATTGAGCGGGACGACTGGGTCGGTCAGGCCAAACGTTTCGCATCCGGCGAGACGCCCTAACAGCAAGAGAAGTGACACCCGTATTATGGCAATGACCTACGAAGACATCATCTACAGCGAAGATGGTGCGACAGCGACGATCCAAATCAACCGCCCGAAGGTCTATAATGCTTTCCGCCCGCGCACGGTTGTCGAGTTGATCGATGCGCTGATGGAATCGGGCTGGAATCCGGCCATTGGTTCCATTGTCCTGACAGGCACCGGCAATAAGGCTTTTTGTACGGGCGGGGACCAGTCTGACAAGTCCGGGTCATACGGACATGGCGAAACACGTGGGACCATCGGTATGCCGATGGAGGAATTGCATACGGCCATTCGTGATGTGCCGAAGCCCGTTGTCGCAAAAGTGCGTGGCTATGCGATTGGCGGCGGTAATGTGCTCGCCACGATCTGCGACATGACGATTGCTGCGGAATCGGCTGTTTTCGGCCAGGTCGGCCCCAAAATGGGGTCCGTGGATCCTGGATATGGTACGGCCTACCTCTCGCGCATCGTGGGAGAGAAGAAAGCCCGTGAGATTTGGTACATGTGCAAGCGCTATTCAGCGCGTGAAGCAGAAGCCATGGGCCTTGTAAATGCTGTCGTTGCAGACGATCAACTTGATGCAGAGGTTGATGCCTGGTGCGCCGAACTGAATCAGCGCAGCCCGACGGCCATCGCTATCGCCAAGCGGTCCTTTAATGCTGATACGGATTCAATCCGCGGCATTGGCGGCCTCGGTTTCCAGGCACTTCGGCTCTACTACAATACAGCGGAGTCAAAAGAAGGTGGCAACGCTTTCCGCGAAAAGCGCAGCCCGGACTTCCGTAAGTTTTACGAATAGACAACCTGCTCCGTCGTGGGCGCTTGCTTCTATGAGAGCCAGCGCTTGCGGCGGCGGTACTGTTTGACGTCGCGGTAGGATTTACGTTCGCCGCCTTCGCTCATACCCATATAGAACTCCTGGACATCCGAATTAGAACGGAGCGATTCTGCTTCGCCCTCCATGGCGATGGATCCATTTTCCATGACATAGCCATAGTCAGCATATTCCAACGCCAGGGATGCATTCTGCTCCACCAAAAGAATGGTGACACCCTGTTCCTGATTCAGACGGCGGATAATGCCGAAGATTTCTTCAACGATCATGGGTGCGAGGCCGAGTGACGGCTCATCAAGCAGCACCATTTTCGGGTTAGACATAAGTGCGCGGCCAATTGCGAGCATCTGTTGCTCACCACCGGAATAATAGCCAGACCGAATGTGGCGACGCTCTTTCAGGCGTGGGAAATAAGTGTAAACCAAGTCTTTTCGGGCGTTCATTTCCGCAGTCGATGGTTCGATATGACCGCCTGCGATCAGATTCTCGTCACCTGTGAGATTCACAAATACACGCCGGCCTTCGAAGACCTGAACCAAACCATTTTTTACGATTTCAAAGCCTGGCATTTGGTCAATTCGTGTGCCGCCAAATTCAATTGTTCCGCGGGTAATTTCACCGCGCTCCGGGCGAAGCATGCCGGAGATTGCTTTTAGAGTCGTGGTTTTGCCAGCGCCATTAGCACCCAGCACCGTCGTGATTTTGCCTTCCTTCGCATCCAGCGAAACGCCTTTCAGCACGAGGACGACGTTGTTGTACATCACCTCGATATTGTTGATCTGGAGCATGTCCTGGTTCCGCACGTTCTGGGGAAGGGATAGGGACGGGCGGGCTGCAATCCTGAAGGCCTACAGTCCGCCCGTTAGTCTCGTAAAGCCCGCTTATTTCGTGTGGGCTATTTCAGCTTCAAGCAACTCACGCACTTCAGCGCGATAAGCTCGGAACCATTCTGTGTTAGGCTTGTAGCCGTCTTTGGTTGCCTGGAAGATGCGTACCCAGCCACCGCCTTCATGGTCCTTACGGGTAATTTGCAGCGGGGGCAGAAGGCCACCGAGCGTATAATCTTTGATCCCGTAGAAACCGTCCCGGACGTCCGTGCCCGTGATGTCAGCGCTACCTTTCGCTTTGATGGCGTTTTCGATCGCCGCCAAATGGACAGCCGCCTGGAATACGCCGCGATTATAGTATGCGGTGTACTGCATCGCGTCGGGCTCATCCTTGCCCTGCGCTTTGTACATGTCGCGGATTTCTTGAAGCACGGCATAATCCGAGCCAACACCTGCGAAGTGCATGGTGTTGTAGCCTTCAGCAGCTTCCCAGCCGCCAGCAGCGATTATGTCGCCTTCAGACCCCGCCCAAACGAAGCCAACGACCTTATTCAACGGATAGCCAGCGCGCTTGAATTCTTTCAAGGACACGGATGGCGCACGACCGAACAGGTGGCTGATCACGAAGTCAGCCCGGAAACGACGGGTGATGTCTAGGATCTGCGGGCCCATTTCAACGCCTGGAGGTGGCACAGCAAACGTGCGGTAAGTGAAGCCTTCTTTAGGCGCTAGCTTCTCAAGGATAGGAATGCCTTCGCGGCCCGCTGGGTTATCATAGAAGATGTACGCGATCTTCTTGCCCTTCAAGCTACCGCCAAGCTGATCTTTAGCGAACTGAATCGCAGCTGCTGACTGCGAGTAGTAGCTCGCAGCAATGGGGAACATATACGGATAGCGTTCACCATTGCCGGCCAATGCTGTGCCGAAACCGGCAGAAGTGCCAGGAATTTTGTCTTCCGCCATCTTTTTGACGAGTGCGAAGACCATTGGCGTGCCATAGGGGGACACAAGCACCGCATTCTGGGTTTTGAATTTCTGATAGGCCTCAACCGCAGGCGGGACCTTATATTCGTGGTCAATTTCATTGACGATCACTTTGTTGCCCATGATGCCGCCCTTGCTGTTCACAAGGTTCACGTAATCATGATAGCCGGGGCAAAGAGCGGTGCCGGTGACGGAGGTTGGGCCGGTTCGGTCGCACATAAAGCCGATGACGATGTCTTTCGCACTCGCCGTCGACGCTATGGCGCTTGCAGCAATTGCTGCCGCACCAAGCGTTGTCCATATTCTCATTATTATTTCCTCCCGTTGTTAAGTCCTCTACTGGCGATAGTCCGCTAGTAGGAGAACGGCCAGACCCGGAAGTAATTCCGGATGTTGATCCACAAGCGATTGAGGCCTTCGGGTTCCATGATCAAGAAGATGATGATCAGTGAGCCAAACACGATCAGCCGCATCTGCGATATGATTGAGGCGAGGGCTTCAGGCTCTAGGAAGAGCGAGCCGATATTCTCCATGAAGAGCCGTATGCCGATGGGCAGCAAGGTGATGAAGAATGCACCCAGCACCGAGCCTAGGATTGAGCCAAGGCCGCCAATAATAATCATCGCCAGATAGTCGATCGATACGACCAGCGTGAACTGCTCATAGGAGGCGATGCCAAGATAATAGGTGTACAGAACACCCGTGACGCCTGCATAAAATGATGAAATTCCAAAGGCATACAGCTTGTATTTGAATACGCTGATGCCGATGATTTCTGCCGCGATATCCTGATCTCGAATGGCGATAAAAGCGCGCCCAATACGACTGCGGACCAAATTTTGCGTGCAGACAATGGCGATTGCCGCAATGGTCACCAGGAAGAGATACAGCTCAACCGCCTGGTCCAATTTCCAGCCCAAGATGGTCGGACGATCAATCTCAATAGACGCCTGAACGCCACCTGAAATGGACGGCGAGTGATTGATAATCCATTCAATAATGAACTGCGCTGCAAGGGTCGCGATGGCGAGATATATGCCTTTAATCCGCAGGCTTGGAATGCCAACGATCAGCCCGACCGCGGCAGCCATCAACCCGCCCGCAGGCAGGGTCAACAGAAATGGCATATCAAGTTTGGTGACAAGGTTTGCAGCGGTATAGGCACCGACAGACATAAACGCGGCATGGCCGATGGATAATTGACCCGCATAGCCGACCAAGATGTTCAACCCAAGTGCACCAACGACAGCGATAGCGACCAGGCTTAGAAGGGTCAGCTGATATTCGCTCATCAACAGCGGTGCAGCGACAAAGAACAGCAGCACCATAAGTCCAACTGCAAATCGTGAGATTGGCAGAGCGTAGAGCGTCATATCTCGTTTGTAGTCAGTCTTGTATTCCCCTGATTCTCTGAAAAACATCGGCCTAGATCCTCTCGATCAATTTGCGGCCGAATAACCCGTACGGTCTTATCATGAGCATTATGATCATCAGGACGTAAGGTGCGAAATCCTTCGTGCCGCCGCCGACATAGGGGTCGATAAACCCAGAGGCCAGTGCCTCGACCAGTCCAATTATAATGCCGCCGACGATAACGCCGATAATCGAGTCGAGACCGCCTAGGATCACAACTGGGAATACTTTCAAGCCGACTAGGGCGAGCTGCGTATCAACTCCACTCATGCTGCCCCAAAGGACACCGCCCAGCATCGCGACGACGCCAGCCATGACCCAAGCCAGGGCGAAGTATTTCTCAACGTTAATGCCCATGGCGGAGGATACTTGATGGCTGTCCGCGACGGCGCGCATAGCCACGCCCTGACGGGTCTTCAGGAAGAACCAGCCAAACCCCAGCAGGAAGAGGATGCTGACGCTGGCACCGACAAGCTGTATGGGGGAGAAGAAGAAAGGTCCAAAAATGACGGGAGCATCGGGAATTGGCAGCTCTAAGCCGCGTGGCGCAGAGCCGAATACCATCTGTCTCTTAAACACATCTGA
>CAJXVF010000237.1 GCA_913060845.1 uncultured Alphaproteobacteria bacterium
AAGAGACAGAGCCAAAGAATATTATCGCAGGTGCGTTCTCAACCCACGCGGACATCAAGCAAGTTATTGTCGTTGATGAAGACGTCGATGTGCATGACACCGTATCTGTCGAATGGGCGGTCGCGACACGCTTCCAGGCGGGCAAGGACCTTGTAATTATACAAGGTGCGCTTGGTTCCAGGCTCGATCCATCTACGGATGACGGTATTTCTGACAAAATGGGCATGGATGCCACTATGCCCGTGAAGCGGGAGGGGCTCGATTACGTTGTCGTGCATGTTCCGGGCGAAGATGATCCCAAAATGGATGGCCGGATCGCTGGCGCTGCTAACGCCGATGACGCCATGCTGCAGGAGGAAAATTGAGCCAATGACTAAGACAGTCCCGCCGATTCCAAGAATGAAGCGTAAGGCCTACGCGAAAGAGCTACTGGCGCTTCAGCATGAGCTGGTCAAACTGCAGGCCCATATGATCGGGGAAGGCCAGAAGATCGCTGTGATCTTCGAAGGCCGGGACGCGGCGGGTAAAGACGGCACGATCAAACGCATCATGTAGTACATGAGCCCCCGCGCTGTCCGCACCGTGGCGCTACCCAAGCCATCGGATCGCGATCGCGCATCCTGGTACTTCCAGCGCTATGTGCCGCACCTGCCTGCGAACGGCGAAATGATGATCTTCAACCGGTCTTGGTACAACCGGGCAGGCGTGGAACCAGTCATGGGGTTTTGCACGCCAGCGGAACACGCAGCTTTCCTTGATTCAGCGCCTGAGTTTAAGGACATGTTGCGCCAAGGCGGCATCACGCTCATCAAATATTGGCTGGATATTTCGCTGGAAGAACAGACAGAACGCATGGAGGCACGGCGGCTAGACCCGCTGAAAAGCTGGAAAATTTCAAGCATCGACAAGCACGCGCTCGCCAAGTTTGATGATTATACCGAAGCGCGCAATCTGATGCTCCGGCGCACTAGCACATCCTTTGCGCCTTGGACGATTGCACGCACGAACCGAAAGCGGCCAGCGCGGATAGCGATCATCAAGGATATCCTCGCCAGGTTCGACTATCCCGGCAAGGATGTGGACCTCGTGGACCATGATGGCGGGATAGTGTTCGAATTCGATCCGGTTTTACTGGACAAAGGCTGGCTGGAAGGGTAATTGCTGCAACAGGATTTATGTGTTTGGGGGGTGCCGCGCACATTTACCATTCCGTAAGTCGCAGGAACGCGCCCCATGGCCAGAACGCCAGAATACTTCGTTGGAAAAACCATCATCATTACCGGTGCCGCAAGCGGCATTGGCGCTGCTACGGCGCTGATCTTCGCCCGTGAAGGTGCGAACATTGTTCTAGCCGATATCAACAAAGAGAAAGCTGACGAGGTCGCAGCAGCGGTCAAGAAGCTTGGTGCCGGTGCGTTGGCCGTAGCACTTGATGTGACGGACCGCGCTGCTGTCGACAAGATGGTGAAAGCTGCAGTCGCTAAGTTCGGCGTTATCGATTTTCTGTTTAATTCAGCCGGTGCGGCCGGTCGCCGGGCATCATTCCTGGAGATTGATCAGACGCTTTGGGAACAGACATTCGCGCTGAATTCTACCGGCGTTTTCAATTGCATGCAGGCCGTTCTGCCGCACATGTTGAGCCATGATGCTGGCGTGATCGTCAATGTTGCGTCCCAGTCCCACAAGCGTGGCGGGCCCGGTGCGTCCATTCATTATGCTGCTGCGAAAGGTGCGGTCGTGACCATGACTATGGGCGTCGCACGGGAATTTGCGGGGCAGGGCATTCGCGCGCTGTCTATCTCACCAGGTCCGATTGATACGCCGTTTCAGGCCGCCGCTGAAACACCGCCTGAGTTCATCGAGAAAGCGCGTGCAGATGTGCCCATGGGCCGGTTTGGCCGCCCGGATGAAATCGGTGAGATGGTGCTGTTTATGTGTTCCGACGCCTGCGAATTCATGACGGCGGATACGGTTTACATCAATGGCGGGGGCGGCTGGCGCTAATCACCGCGCCGCCCCCTACATAGATCAGCCTCAGACTTTGCTAAGCGCCTGCTCAAGATCAGCCTTGATGTCGTCGATATGCTCAATGCCGATGGACAAGCGGACGTAGCCAGCGGAAACGCCGGTCGCCTCTTGCTCATCAGCCGAGAGCTGGCTGTGGGTTGTCGTTGCCGGGTGGATGGCGAGACTACGCGCATCGCCAATATTGGCGACGTGGTAGAACATCTCCAAGCTGTCGATGAACTTGGCACCGGCATCTTTGCCGCCCTTCAAGACCATGCCGACAAGACCGCCCTGGCCGCCGTTCAGATACTTGTCAGCACGGGCTTTGGCCACGCCTGACTGTTGGCTTGGGTGAATGACAGCTTCAACTGCGGGATGGCCAGCGAGCCAATTCGCAACCGCAGTCGCGTTTTCGCAATGACGTTCCATGCGCAGCGGCAATGTTTCCAAGCCTTGAATGAACTGGAATGCGTTGAACGGGCTCATCGCACCACCAAGATCACGCAGGATCGTTGTGCGCGCTTTGATGATGTACGCGACAGGGCCGATGCCTTTAACGGCCTGGGTCCACACAGCGCCATGATAGCTTGGATCAGGCTCGTTCAGGTAAGGCTGGCGCTTCGGGTGCGCTTTCCAATCAAACGCGCCGCTATCAACGATCAAACCGCCGATAGATGTGCCATGGCCGCCAATGTATTTGGTGGTCGAGTACACAATAACAGCCGCGCCATGGTCAAACGGGCGGCAGATACCGGCAGCAGCGGTGTTGTCCATAATCAGTGGAATGCCGAGATCTTTACCGATGGCTGCTACTTCAGCGATTGGGAAGACGTTCAGTTTTGGGTTTGGCAGGGTTTCAGCATAGTAGGCTCGGGTCTTGTCATCCGTCGCGGCACGGAAGGCTTCAGGGTCCGTTGGGTCCACAAAGCGGACTTCGATGCCCATGTCCTTCATGGTGTTCGCGAACAAGTTCCACGTGCCGCCATACAGGTCTGTGGAGGAGACGATGTTATCGCCTGCTTTGGCCAGATTCTGCACAGCATAGGCGCTCGCTGTTTGGCCAGATGAAACGGCAAGTGCTGCAGCGCCGCCTTCCATCGCCGCAACGCGCTGCTCAAGCACATCGCAGGTTGGATTCATAATACGGGAGTAGATATTGCCAAGTTCAGCCAGCGCAAACAAATTGGCTGCGTGCTCAGCATCCCGGAACTGGAAGGATGTCGTTTGATGGATTGGTACAGCGACGGACCCAGTGTTTGGGTCGGCGCGATGGCCTGCATGCAGGACAATGGTCGAAAGGTTCTTAGGCGCGTTGCTCATCCGGTCTTCCCCCGAAGCGGTAGCGCGGGCATGCTTATGGGGCAGCCCGCTTTGTTGAAGCGCGTGATAGCGCATGGTGCGGCGCATTGAGTCAAGTATTTAGGCGGGTTCGCTTGTGATTGTGGGACGAACGTCCTGCATTTCGCACGATATCTGGACGAAGGATGGAATCTGACGATGGCGTTGAACATTTTGCTTTTGCCCGGTGATGGCATTGGCCCAGAGATTACAGATACAGCAGAAGCGGCCCTGGCCGCGTTGGATAAACGCTTCGGCCTTGGCGTGAACATTATCCGCCGGGACATCGGCTTTGCGGCCCTGAAGACAACAGGCGCTACATGGAATGCCGCGACGGAGGATGCCTGCCGCGCAGCCGATGGCGTCATCATGGGGCCCACGGATACGGCGGCCTATCCACCGCCGGAGGAGGGCGGCATCGGCCCATCAGCTCATGCCCGCAAGAACTTGGACCTATTCGCGAATATCCGCCCGAGCCGCTCTGCCCCAGGCGCGCCAGCGCTCAAGCATGGCGTCGATCTCGTGATTGTGCGGGAGAATACTGAAGGCTTTTACGCAGATCGAAACATGGCGTTGGGCAATGCCGAATTCATGCCGGATACCGGAACTGCGCTCGCCATCCGCAAGATCACCGCGAGTGCAAGTGAGCGGATCGCCCGCGTCGCGTATGAAATGGCGATGCAACGGCGAAAGAAGGTCACCGTCATCCATAAATCCAATGTGCTGAAGCTGACTTGCGGCCTGTTTTTGGATACCGCCGAAAAGCTTGGCGCTGAATACCCAGCTGTTGAGGTCGATGAATGCCATGTGGATGCGATGGCATCTGATCTTGTTCGCAAACCTGAGACTTTTGATGTCGTGCTTTGCTCCAATATGTACGGCGATATCCTATCGAACCTCGCGGCTGAAGTGACGGGTGGCCTGGGCCTTGCAGGGTCGCTCAATCGTGGAGACGACGTAAGCTTGGCGCAGGCAGCGCACGGTTCCGCACCTGATATCGCGGGGCAGGGCGTTGCGAACCCCGGTTCCATCCTGCGGTCCACGGCGATGCTGCTGCAGGATCTTTCCAAACGCCGATCGGACAATGCGCTTGCTGGCGCTGCGGCGGCATTGGATGCTGAAATCGATGCAATGCTTGGTGATGCCGGATCACGCACGTCGGATTTAGGCGGCGGGCTCACGACATCTGCGTTCGGCGGCATGCTCGCCAAGCGTTTGAGTGAGGGGGAATAGCCTGTCATGGCGGAACAATCTTACGCTATCCGTAAGCGCGAAACCGTAGCGGAGGTTCCTGGCCTGCGTGTGCGGAAGCTGACGTTAGAAAACGGCCAAGCCGTGCCATGGCATACACACACGACGATCACCGACACATTCTTTTGTATGGATGGTCCAATGGTGGTTGAGACAGATAATCCCCGCGCGCGACATGTCCTGTTGGCGGGGGAGACCATCGCTGCAGAACCTGGGCAACCGCACTATGTTCATGGGGTGGCCATGGGGCCTTGCAAGTTCATGATCATTCAAGGTGTCGGAAAATATGATTACGTTGCGGCGGAAACGCCTGTAGAGGAATAACAGCTTGTCCAACAAACTCGACCCGTCCCAGCGCCGCCCCGAAGGCGCGCCATTGCCAAAACCCATTGACGCCGCGACGATTCTAATCGTTCGCCGTGACATGAAAAAGCCGTCTGTGTTGATGGGCCACCGCAGCGCCGCACACAAGTTCATGCCGAATACGTTCGTGTTCCCGGGCGGACGCCTTGATCCAGATGATCACACGCCGCCGACTGCAGGTGATTTGGCCGAAGCGACGATGC
>CAJXVF010000238.1 GCA_913060845.1 uncultured Alphaproteobacteria bacterium
CAATTCCATTAATATGGGAATCCACGCCGATTCAGATTTTTAGGACGATGCTCTAGATAGGGCTTGTAGGCCTCAGCCGTGTTCAATCCAGAGCGGAACAGCGGCTGACGCACCTGATGGGCGCTGGCGGTTGCGTTTTCCCGCTCTGTTTTGTGGAAGGCGAGAGCGGCATCGGACCAAGGCATTTCGATGGCGTCTACCATGGCGCGGGCCTTGTCCTCAAAATTCTCGATCAAGCCACGATAGCACACATCATGAATGCGCCCGGGTGCTGCCATCTGCCAATGTTGCATGAGGCGGACGTAATTGGTGTGATAACGCCCAAGTTCCTGCTGGTCGTAGGAGAAAGAGACATCGCCGGTGAAGAGCTGGCGATAGCAGCTGAAGCAGGTGTCCGTGGCATCGCGCTCAATGTGCAGGATTTTGGCGTTTGGAAATACAGCCAGGATCAGACCAAGGTTCTGGAAGTTCATCGGCATCTTGTCGGCGATGCGGTCTGCGTCTAGTGCGAGCTTCGCGACCGTCGACATATATTGTGTGCTTAGAGCTGTTGCCCGTTCTGACGTCAGCGCCTTAGCGCCGCCAGGCCAAGCGCCTTCGTGCTTGTAAACATCACGCGCGAGGTTCGCGACGGCGGATAGCTCGCCAGCGCCATGTACACCCGGAATACTCGCGATGATCTGCTCAGCTAATGTCGTGCCGGATCGTGGCATCCCGACGATGAAGACGGGCTTCGCGTCCTGGTCGCCAGTGCGTGACAGCTGGTCAATCATGCCGACATCGAAGCATCGGATCAGCGCATCAAAGAACTGATCAACCGTGTCAGCTTGATAGTGCATGGTGGCGCGTTTGGCGGCGTTGGCTTGGTCATACAGCGCCATGGCTGCGGCGGGATCATTTTCGTGTGCAGCGTGGCCCGCCAGTGCGAATTGCAGCATCCAGGTTGGCTCTGATCCCGGGCGAGGCCTGCCAGCATGGTTTCAGCCGCTGCTGTGTCCGCCGCTTTCATGGCACCGTTGGTCAATCGGGATACCTGGTGCAGAGCTGTACTTGCGACGCACATCGCGTCCAGGCTGCTTATGCGCTTCGCCTGGGGGACGAGAGAGCGGAACCCGTCAATGGCGGCCGCCGTCCGGCCTTTGCGCATGGCTTGCACTGCGCGCTCATAGGTTTCCACCATCGCGCGGATACGAAGGTCGCTGCCATCCAATTCCATAGCCAATGCTCCTCGGCGTGAGGTGGCATCAGACAGGGTTCATGGTAAAGGCCGGATTAAAGTGCCTTCAAGCGTGCAAGTGCGCCCTGCAGCTTTTCCTGCTGTAGGACGAAAGCGGTGCGACGATCTCGATTTTCCTGCACGACTTCCGCTGGTGCACGCGCCGTGAATTTCTCATTGCCAAGGCGCTTATCGATGTCGGAAATCTCCTTCTCGACCTTGTCAATTTCCTTCGCGAGGCGGGCTTGCTCAGCATCCAGATCAATCACGTCGCCGATTGGGAGAGCGATTGTCGCCTCATCCACGATCGCCTGCACGGCACCCTTGGCAGGTGCTGCACCATCGGTCGTGATGGTTTCCAGGCGTGCTAAGCGGCGGACAGGCTCATCATTGCGATTAAGGCGGGCGAGGGTGTCGTCGCTGGCCCCAGATAGATGCGCATGCAGGCGCGCTCCGGGTGGGATGTTGCACTCTGCACGTACGGTGCGGACTGCGCTAACAAAGCGGATTGCCCAGTCGATTTCAGCGACCGCGTCAGGCGCTGCCAATTCTGGCTCTTCGGCCGGCCAAGCGCTGGAAATTAGCGAATCCGCACCGTTCAGATTGCACTTCTCTGCGATCTCTTCCGTCAGGAATGGCATGATCGGATGCAATAACCGCATCAAGCGGTTTAGTGTCCAGGCGATCGTTGCGCGGGTTTCAGCAGCGGCTTCTCTGTCTTCCCCGGACAAGATTGGCTTTGCGAACTCAAGCTGCCAATCGCAGAATGTGCCCCATGCAAATTGGTACAGGGCGTTCGCGGCTTCATTGAAGCGGTAGCTCTCCAATGCGCGGGTGACATCATCGCGGGTCGCGGCTGTTTTAGCGATGATCCAACGGTTCAGCGTGACTTTGCAGGCGGTTGGATCGAAATCAGGATCTATCACGCATTCATTGATTTCACAGAAGCGGGCAGCGTTCCAAAGCTTCGTCGCGAAGTTCCGGTAGCCTTCGACCCGGCTTTCAGCCAGCTTGATGTCCCGGCCCTGGGCTGCCATGGCGGCAAGTGTGAAGCGTACAGCATCAGCGCCATATTTGTCCGTCAGGTCCAGGGGATCGATCACGTTCCCTTTCGACTTGGACATTTTCTGGCCGTTTTCATCGCGGACCAGTGCGTGGATGTAGACCGTGCGGAACGGCACATCATCCATGAAATGCATGCCCATCATCATCATCCGGGCAACCCAGAAGAAGATGATGTCGAACCCGGTTACGAGCACGTCGCCCGGATAATATTTCTCCAGCTCTGGCGTTTCTTCAGGCCAGCCGATGGTTGAGAACGGCCAAAGTGCAGAGGAAAACCAGGTGTCTAGAACGTCGGGGTCCTGCTCCAACGGTTTATCTTCGCCATAATGGGCGCGCGCCTTCGCCTGAGCGGCAGCCTCGTCATTCGCGACGAAAATTTCGCCATCAGGCCCATACCACGCCGGAATACGATGGCCCCACCAAAGCTGGCGCGAGATGCACCAGGGCTGAATATTGCGCATCCATTCGAAGTAAGTTTTGGACCAGTTTTCCGGCACAAACTTGGTGCGCCCGTTCTCAACCGCCGCAATCGCGGGCTTGGCCAAGGTTTCAGCGTCCACATACCATTGAACGGTCAGATAGGGCTCAATCGGCACGCCACCACGGTCGCCATAAGGGACTGTGTTGGCATGGTCCTCGATCTTCTCGAGCAAGCCTTCCGCTTCAAGATCAGCGACGACAACCTTGCGGGCCTCGAACCGATCCATGCCCTGATATTTTTCGGGCGCGTTTTCGTTGATCTTGCCCTGGCGGTCCAGGATATTGATCATCTCTAAGTTTTGGCGACGGCCGACTTCAAAGTCGTTGAAGTCATGGGCTGGCGTCATTTTGACGGCACCAGAGCCTGCTTCTGGGTCAGCATACTCATCCGCAACAATGGGGATGCGACGGCCAACGAGCGGCAGGATGCAATGCTTGCCGACAAGGTGCTTGTAGCGATCGTCATCCGGGTGCACTGCAACGCCAGTATCACCCAGCATGGTTTCGGGCCGGGTCGTGGCGACGGTGATGTGTGCGCCATCCTCGCCTTCAATCGGATATCGGAAATGCCAGAGATGGCCGTTGGTTTCTGTCGGCAGCACTTCAAGGTCCGAAATCGCCGTTTCCAGCTTCGGGTCCCAATTAACAAGGCGCTGGTCTTTGTAGATGAGGCCTTGGTCGTAAAGCTCGATGAACACTTTGCGGACAGCGTCGCTTAGCCCTTCGTCCATGGTGAAGCGTTCACGCGGCCAATCGGCAGAGGCACCAAGGCGCGTCAGCTGCTTCATGATTTCGCCGCCGGATTCGCCTTTCCATTCCCAAACACGGTCCAGGAACTTCTCGCGGCCAAGATCGCGGCGGGATACGCCTTTTTCGGCCAGTTGGCGCTCGACCACCATCTGCGTAGCGATGCCCGCATGGTCCATGCCGGGCTGCCAGAGCGCGTCCTTACCGTTCATCCGATTATAGCGGATTAGCACGTCCTGCAGGGTGAATGTCAGTGCATGGCCCATGTGCAGGCTGCCGGTGACGTTCGGTGGCGGCATCATTATCACATATGGGTCTGCAGCGCTGGCTGGGTCCGCGGCGAACGCGTTCGCCCGTTCCCATGCCTCATAGCGCGGCCCTTCGGCGGCTGCCGGGTCGTAGGTCTTCTCTAAGGGCATTGGTCTTGGCTTCCTGGCGGGTCTCAGCCCACGCTCATAGGCTGCGCTCAGTCTTTATCCTGGCGCTGAATACGTTGAATTTCCTCACGCACGAGGTTTTCGACCATGCTGGGCAGATGGATGTCCAACCATTGCTTCAGCATTGGCTTCAGCAGGTCTGCAACCAAGGCCTCAACGGTGTTGCCGTTAGCTCCAACACCCATCGCCCCCGTGATTGAATCGCCGCTCCGAAGGGAAGCAAGTGCACCTGCAGAAAGCGCTGCGGCTTCAGGGGAGAGCAGGCCGCTTTGAGGCGCATCGCCTGAGGCTTGTGGGGCGACGGCTAACTCCGGCTCTTCCATAACTTCTTCTATTTCTTCCTCGGGCTCTTCCGGGGCGTCTTCGAACACGAGTCCGAATTCATCATCGTCATCGTCCGCTTGGGCCTCAGCCGCGACGGATGAGGCTTCTGAAACTGCTTCCTCGGCCTCTTCCATATCTTCGACGACCAGAAGGTCACCAGCGTCAGCTTCATCGTCGTTTTGGTAGGGCTCATCGGCGACAGCGCTTGCGCTGCTTGCGGCATCAGGCTCGTCATCGGGCAGAGGATCACTGAGTTCGAGCACGTCATCATCATCATCCGCGTCGTCGACATCAGCATCGCTTTCAGCATCACTGACGTCTTCATCATCGGCATAGCTGCTGGAAGACGACCCGTCTTCAGGCTCATCTTCGTCGGAGATGATTTTGCGGATGGAGGCGAGGATATCCTCCATCGACTGTTCGGACTCCTGTCCGTCGGCTTTATCTTTGCTCATGCTTTTTCGCTCCCAGCGCTTCCCGCACCTTCGGTATCATTTGCGGACGCTTGTGCCGAACCATTTGTCTCGAACAGATTGATAGTAAACCGATGGATCGTAGCGCGGTGCATCCAATTCCAGTCCTTCAGCGGTCATAGAACCGACCGCCGCTAGTAAATTAAAGACCGCCACATATTCATCCCGCCGGGCGCGAACCAGATTGACCCGCGAATCAAGCAGTCCTTGTTCCGCGTCCAAAATGTCGAGCACGGTTCGGGTGCCGACCAAGGCTTCCTGCTGCACGCCTTCAAGCGCAATTTCATTCGCCCGAATTTCACTTTCCAGCGAATTGATCCGCGCGCGGGTCGCGACCAATTGTTCCCAGCCCTGGGTTGAGGCTTCAACCTGTCTCTTATACACATCTCCGAGCCCACGAGACCTCTCTACATCTC
>CAJXVF010000239.1 GCA_913060845.1 uncultured Alphaproteobacteria bacterium
CTACACCTCTCTATTCGTCGGCAGCGTCAGATGTGTATAAGAGACAGGCCCAGGATGCTTTGGCTGATGCCGATGATGATGGAGCGCGTGCAGACGCTGAACGTCGCGTCGGTGTCGCTCTTGGCCAGATCGCCGCAGTGCGTCGCAGCTCGATGCACTGACAGGTGCCTATCGGCCATTAGGCCGATTTGCTTCTACACCACAGACAGTAAGGCTTAGCGCGGTTTCGGCTGCGCGAGCATTGCTGTCTTAGGTCTGCGTTTGCCGTGAAATGATCACAATTGCGTCCTTGAGATCAGACTTGATCGCAACTATCTACAGCGTTAATCATTGTCGTATTGCAGGCTGCTCTATCGCGCGTGCTGTGCGTTACGGATGATCTGCGAGGGAGAAGCATCGTGTCGACCCATTGGTCTGTCGATGACATTCCGTGGGATGATTTCCGTGCGGACCTTGTCGACAAAGAGCTTGTAAAGATCGTGAAAGCGGCGGCGTTGGTTGAATCCAACGCTGACGATTACGCGAGCTATCTTTGCAACGTTTTTCACGATGATCCGACAATGCAGAAGCTCGCTCGCGATTGGGCGGTTGAGGAAGTGCAGCACGGGGTTGTACTTGGCCGTTGGGCTAAGATGGCTGATGCGGCGTTTGACTATGACGCGCGCTTCCAGCGGTTCCGCGAAGGCTACAGCATTGACGTTGAGAGCGACAAAAGCGTGCGCGGCTCTCGTTCTGGCGAGCTGATCGCCCGGTGCATGGTCGAAGTCGGTACGAGCTCCTACTACACTGCAATTGCTGAGGCGTCCGAAGAACCGGTTCTGCGTGAAGTTTGCCGCCGCATCGCGACGGATGAATGGTGCCACTACGCGATGTTTTACAAAGCGTTGAAGCGGTATCTAGAGGTCGAACAGCCCAGCCGTCTCTGCCGCCTGCGCATCGCCGTTAGCCGCATTGCAGAGAGTGAAGACGACGAGTTGGCCTATGCGTTCTACGCCGCTAACGACGATCAAGCGCCCTATGACAGGAAGCGGTGCGCGAAGGAATACCTGCAGCGCGCGATGCCGTTATACCGCCCGCAACACGTTGAACGTGCGATGGCGATGGTGCTGAAGGCTGTTGGATTTGAGCCACGCGGCAGAATCAACCGGACACTCACCAAGGGCTTCACACGCTTTATGGAAATCCGCTTGAAGCTGATGGCCTAGACTTTACGCAATCCCGACCGTCATTGAATGGACGGTATAGACGGGGTGATCTGTAACGTCCCTAAATCCAGACTCTGCGACCTGCCGCCGGATTTCCTCTGCGGCGACACGGCGACCGCCGCTTGCCATGCCCGGAATATCCCCCGCAATCCAATCGACGATGACAAGAGGCGCTCCTGGCTGGAGAACACGCCGGCATTCCCGGAGCAAGCTCATGGCGTCATCCAACTCGTGATGCACTTGCAGCATGACCAGCATGGCGGCGCTAGCGTCCGTCAGCGGCAACTCTGCGGGACCGGGCATTAGTTTAGGCTTCAAGTTCGCCAAACCTTCCGCAGCGCCATCTTCTGTCAGCAATTCAATCATGCCTGCCTGTATATCGCAGGCGATGATATCGCGCCTTGGAAGTAGTCGCGCAAATGGCAGGCTGACAAACCCGACGCCCGCACCAACATCTATAATGGGGCCATCTGCCAGTGGCTGCACATGACCCAGGATCGTTGCTGGATCAATCTGCTTCAGCCTTGCTGGGTCACGAAGACGGGCGATACGGGCAGGGTCCATTTTTAGAAGATCAGCCATCAAACTTGCTTTCGTTACGGTCAGTAATTGGTCTCAGGCGTAGACCGGGATCAGTCCCAACACAACGCCCTCTTGCTTGCCAGCGCATTTCCGGGCGGAATGGCGGTGGACATATGGGATTGATCATTCATGCAAATCATCGACGCACAAATTCATCTTTGGGGTTCTGGCCTGCCTAGCAATCTATCGCATCGCCAGGTTTCTTCGTTTGATACGGAGGAAGCGGTTGCGATGATGGATGCAGCCGGCGTCCACGGTGCCGTCATTCATCCACCGGGCTGGGATCCGGGATCAAATGCGATGGCCTTCAAAGCCGTGAAAGATTATCCGGGCCGGTTCGCTATCATGGGGTCACTGCCCCTGGAAGACCCGGCCTCACGGGGCAAGATCGCCAAGTGGCGGGATCAACCTGGCATGCTGGGGCTGCGTTATACCTTCGTTGATGAGCTAGAGCGGCAACACCTGCACGAAGGCCGCATCGAATGGCTGTTTGAAGAGGCGGAGAAGGCGGGCGTGCCGATTGCAGCGCTCTGCACAGATTCGTTAGCGCAGTTCGGCCAAATCGCGGAGCGCCACCCAGGTCTCAAGATCACCATCGACCATCTTGGCGGTCGTGGCGGGACCACGACGCTGAAAGATGCCGCGTCCATGACGCACATTCCGCAATTGCTGGCGTTGGCCAAGCATCCCAACATTGCCGTGAAAGCAACAGGCGCGCCCGGATATTCAAGCGAGCCGTATCCGTTCCAGGCGATGCATACATATCTAGAGCAGATATATCAGGCGTTCGGCCCCGCCCGCATGTTTTGGGGGACGGATATCACCAAGATGCCGTGTTCCTGGCAGCAATGCGTGGAGATGTTTACGGCGGAACTACCGTTCTTCGCCAAGGAAGACCTGCCGCTGATTATGGGCCAATCAATTCGGCATTGGTGTGGCTGGGACCACGCCTAATTTGTGTACGAATCAGCAGCGTTCGGCTCTTCCCGTATGATCGCTTGGCCGCAAATCACGCGCCCTTTCGTCGGATCAAAGGTCAGGGACGGGTCGCCATGCAACTCCCAGCCGTCATTCAGCGCTTCTGTAATACGATCACAGAAACTGCGGTCATCGGTGCCGGTTAGAAAACGGTAGCGGCGCATCGCACTATCCTTTTGTGTTGAAGAAATCCGTGACGCCAGCAATAGCTTCGCTAAGGCCCACCCGCTCTGGTTCGGCGCCATCTGGGAAAGCGGTAAAGAGGCGGCTTGGCGTGCGGCTATCTAGGATCACGAACACGCCACGATCATCCTGGCGTCGAATCAGCCGCCCGAACGCCTGAGCGAGGCGCAGGCGGACAATGCGGTCGTCATATTCCCGTCCGCCGAAATGCGCGCGCCGGGCTTTGTGCAGAATATCTGGGCGTGGCCAGGGTGCGCGGTCGAATACAATCAGGCGGAGCGACTTGCCGGGCACATCAACGCCGTCGCGTGCCGCGTCCGTTCCAAGCAGGCAAGCGTTTTCCTCTGCCCGGAAAATCTCAACGAGGTCCGCTAGGGCCATGCGGTCGATGTGCTGGGCATAGAGCGGTATCCGCGCTTCCTCCAGCGCTTCGGCGATGCGGCCATGGGCGTCGCGCATGCGGTTGATGGCTGTAAACAGGCCAAGCGCCCCGCCGTTGGAGGCCATGAATAGTGATTTATAGGCCGCCGCAACGTCCTCTGGTCTGTTGCGGTTGACGTCCGTGACAACAAATACTTTGGTCTGCCGACCGTAGTCATAGGGGCTGGCGACGCGGGCGCGCAGCGCCTTTCGCAGCAGGTGCGACGCCCCGGTGCGCGCTTCAGCGGCCAACCAGTTCTGCTCCACATCCTCCGTCCGGTCCGTCAGGGTGGCAGAGGTGACGACGGCACCGTGGGCGGATTCCAAAACCGCATGGGCGAACGGTTTCGATGGGTCGACCCAATGGCGGTGCATGCCAATGTCGCGGACTTGGCCGTCCGCCTTATCCAACTGCAACCAATCAACAAAATCCTCCAGGGCTGCTTCCTGTAGGCTTGTCAGCATATCGCGCCATGCGGTGAGTTGCGCGCCACGGCGCAGCAGCGTGCGGGCAATGCCTTCGATGCGTTGGCGGGTCTGGGTTTCCAGGCTGTCTACTTCGTCTTCCAAGCGCGCGAGAATGACTGTGCGCAGGGTCTTCATCGGCTCGACCATGCCTTCGATGGCGGTCTCAAGCTTGCGCGCGGCGTCCATTACCTCGTCGAGTGGTGGGCGGGCCTCGCATTCGAGTGTGTAGGGCGATGATTTGTCTGAGACGCGCGCCTGCACTTGGGCGAATACGGCTGCCAGGAAGTGCTCGACCGCGCCTGCCGGACCGCCTTCTAGTATCCGTTGCAGCCAGCCGTCGCTAGGCAAGGCGGATGCGCCTTTGAGGGCTGCGTCGAGGGCGGCTTGTCCCTTTTCTACCGCCTTGGGCGGATCGGTCGGCAGTAGTTCCCCAGCGCGGGCTTTCAGGCCACGGGCCCGGCCTGCGCGGGCTTCAGCACCCACCAGCCAGCGACGGAATTCGCGGGTCTCCAGGCCCGTCAGGGCTGCGGAGAATGCAGAATCGGCGGCATCGAAAACGTGATGGCCTTCGTCGAACACGTAGCGCGTGGGTGTATGGGCATCATCCAGGCCGCCCATGGCCGCCTGCGCCATGACCAGGGCGTGATTGGCGACAACAATGCGGGCGCGTCTGGCGCGGCGCACGCTGCGTTCGATGAAGCATTTCTGATAGTGCGCGCAGGCGGCATAGACACATTCACCGCGCCGGTCTGCTAGGCCCAACGCATAGCGGGGGCCGATGAGGTCCACCAGCCAGCCCGGCATATCGCCGCCGACAAGATCGCCGTCCCGTGTCGCCATGGCCCAGCGCGCCATCAGGCCGAGCGCTATCGCGTCTTCCGGTCGCCCTCTGCCGCCGCGGGCCGCTTCTTCAAAATTGAGCAGGCAGAGGTAGTTTTCACGACCCTTGCGGACGACCACATGGGCCTGCTTATCGGCAGCCAGCGGATAGAGCCTATCCAGTTCATCATCAATCTGGCGCTGGAGGTTGCGGGTATAGGTTGCGATCCATACCGGCGCGCCATTCTTCTCCGCCCACAGGCTTGCGGGTGCCAGATATCCAAGCGTCTTGCCGACTCCGGTGCCAGCCTCCGCCAGAACCAAATCCGGGGCTTCGTCGGATTCGCGCGGCTGGAAGGCGGCGGAGCAGGCGCTGGCATAGTCGGCTTGTTGCGGGCGGGGTTCTGCGTCATCGCCAAGCATTTCGGTGAGGCGGCGGCGGGCTTCTTCAATCGGCACGGGCTGTTGGCCGGGCTCGCCGTCGGGAGCATCTTCCCGCCA
>CAJXVF010000240.1 GCA_913060845.1 uncultured Alphaproteobacteria bacterium
ATCTACACCTCTCTATTCGTCGGCAGCGTCAGATGTGTATAAGAGACAGGGGGAGCCCAAGCATTCGCGATCGCCAGTTTGCCATCCCTGATATTAAACGCGCTTTGCGGCTTTGATCGTCGAACCGGAGGTTGAAATATCCGGCTTTTCGCAGATTCTCGGGGGGGTCAATAAATTCTCGGACCACTTCACCGGCTGCTGCTGGCAACTTCGTGTCGCTATGGAGGAAGAGCAGCCACTCGTTTTGAGCTCTAATCGTACCAAATGCCAATTGTTGGCCCCGGCCTCGGGCGCCCTCTATGACGGTTGCGCCTAATGCAGTTGCGGCATTCTGTGTGCCATCCGCTGATCCGCCATCAACAACAATCACATCGTTAGAAAGACCTAAAGCACTGGGCAAAAGCTGGTCTATAAGGGCTCTGCAATTTAGGGAGGGAATGATGATGGAAATCGCACTAGGCTTCAGCATATGTAATTCAATCAAGCCTCCCGAGTGCCATTCATAATGTCAGATTCTGCAGCAAAGCTTTCCATGGCGCTGGCCGCTGATTTTTCCGCCATCGGATTTCATGATGCAGAGCTGGAGCTTATGCCAGGAACTGGCGTCAGCCATAACCACTATCGCATTACCGGTACGGATTGGATTCTTAGAGCCGCACACCTCAGCCAATCTGGGATGGATGCTGCTGGGCAGCTCACCATTCAAGCAGCGGCGTTTGATCGGGCTGCCCCTTCTGGCGCTACGCCGAAGCTGAAAGCAGTTTTCCCAGTTTCCGATGCGCTTCCTCGCGGCGGCTTGATCGTTGAGCAGATCGGTGGGCGCTTGCCGCAATCTGCTGCTTACTTGCCTGATATGGCACGCGCGCTGGCAGCAATTCACAGCTTACCTATGCCAACGCCTTCTAAACGCGCACCTATTCCCCACTACATGAAGCCCTTTGTTCCCCTAGCTGCCAATGTGAAAGCGACATTGGAGGTGTATTTGGGCTCCGCCGGTCTGACAGCCAAATCTCAGGCGATAATTAAGAAGCGTCTGCAATGGTTGATAGAGTCTGCCCGACACGACATTGGCGCACCCATTACTTGCTTGACAGTCAGTGATGCGCATCCAGGCAATTTTCGTATTCTAGATAATGGTCGGGCCGTATTTGTTGACCTCGAAAAGCCAGCATATTCCTGCCCGACCATTGACCTTGCACATGCCGTGATCGGTATTTCGTCAGCCTGGGACCCCGCAGCTGGTCTGGTACTTTCAGCAGCTGACCGCCAGGCGTTCATTGATGCATGGTTAGAAGCTGTTCCAGCATCTGTCGCCACAGCGGCAGAATCGAGAATTTTGATGGCGCGTCGGGCGGTATGGTTGCGAACGATCAGCTTCTTCATGAAATGGCGGAAGGAATCGGCAGTTCAGGGGCCGTGGTCAGCGGAACGTTTGGGCAAGAAAGCTGCCTCTCATTTCAGATTGCATGTTGATGCAAGCTTGTCTGAAGCTGAAGTTATGGCCGCAGCAGGAGATTGGGAATAATTATTCTTTATTTGTTCTATTTTCGTGTTATGTTTTCATATGGAAGAACGACAAACCATCCTGCCGTCTGCACCATCTATGCAAATCAGAGGCCGCGGCGCTGTTGGGAACCACGCTGGCCGCTTTGAACGCTATGTGGTCGAGGCGAACGATGATGGTTGGCCAACTGAATTAGATGATTTGCCGCCGCTACGAACTACCGTTGGGCGCGATACGTCGAAATCGATCATCACCACCAATAAGTCGCCGGATATATCCTTTGATCGGTCGATCAATCCTTATCGGGGATGTGAGCATGGCTGTGTCTACTGCTTTGCCCGACCGACCCACGCTTGGCTGGGCCTATCCCCCGGCTTGGATTTCGAAAGCCGTCTCTTTGCAAAAGACGATGCGGCTGAATTGCTGCAAAAGGAACTTGCGGCGAAATCTTACGTGCCGAAACTGATCGCCATTGGCACAAATACTGACCCCTATCAGCCCATCGAACGTAAGCTTCGGATTATGGGGGGTGTTTTGGGGGTGCTGCGTGATACGCGCAATCCCGTCACGATCACAACTAAATCTGACGCGGTGCTGCGGGACATTGATATCCTGCAAGAGATGGCGGCAGACCAGCTTGTTCACGTAACAATCTCTATCACCACGCTGGATAGAGCCATGGCGCGGACGATGGAGCCGCGCGCCGCTTCACCTCTTAGACGCATCGCTGCGATCCGAACTTTGGCGGCTGCGAATATCCCAGTCGCCGTTAATGTAGCGCCCATCATTCCTGGCCTGACGGACCATGAGCTTGAGCAGATACTCTCTGAAGCAGCAGACGCTGGGGCCATGGCTGCGCGTTACATCCTGCTGCGCCTCCCGCTTGAAGTGAAAGACCTGTTCGACGAATGGCTGAAAGCGCACTATCCGGATAGACGCAGCAAAGTGTTGTCTCTGATCAGGTCTGCCCGTGGCGGCAAACTGAATGATGCGAATTTCGGCAGTCGCATGGCCGGTGCTGGCGCTTACGCAGAAATCATCCGGGATCGGTTTAGGAAGGCGCAGACACGCTTAAAGCTCGATCCGCGTGATGAAGATGCATGGTTAGATACAACAAAGTTCGTGGCACCAAAGCTGCCAGGGTCTCAGATGACGTTTGATCTATGAGCCAGCATCAATAAACACACGCGCAGAGGCTTCCGCACCAGTGCTGTCGATCACGACCACCTCATGATATCCACCGCCCTTCGGTGTCCAAGGCAATGAGCGGCCCGGCGCTGAAATGCCTGCGGGAGCGCCATTGGTGAGCCAACGATAAGGCGGCAGGCCGCCTGATGCCGAAAGCGGTGCCCGTCCGCTCCTGCCCAGGCGCATGCGCGCGCCATCTACTGGAAAGCTGACCCGTACTGGCGGCCCTGCTGATTTATTCCGCCGTTCAGCTCCATCGAAATGCACCAGATGTGGTGGTGGCGCTTTAGCAATAGCGGGGACGTGATGCATTCGGCCCGGTGCTTCAATCAGTTCTGCAAGGTCAAATAGGATTGGCGCTGCCGCACCTATACCGACACATCCAGCGCAGGGGGCCGCATCGGCACGCCCAACCCAGGCGATGACAACATACTCGCCGATGACGCCCGCCGCCCAAGCATCACGATAGCCATAGGAGGTGCCAGTTTTGAAAGCGATGCGGGACGTACTTTGCCTTGAAGCCGCAGCCGTAACTGTCTGCCCGGTTGGTGGTGGCGCTTCCTTCAAAATCCTCAGGACTTCTGATGCTGCTTCCGGTGCCAGAAGCGCCACCCAATTAACCGCTTGCCCCTGTGTGGTTGCCAGTGTGTCCGGTACCTGTCCGCCGGATGCTAGGCCGACATAAAGCCTAGCCATATCCCGCATAGAAATTCCAACGCCGCCAAGCGCCAGCGCCAATCCGGCATCGCCGCGATCGCGGTCGAAGGTCAGGTTAATGCCAGCGGTTGCAAGCGCTGCATCGAATTGGGCGGGGCCAACACGGCCCAGGACTTTGACGGCTGGAACATTAAGCGAGCGCGTTAGCGCATCCCGAATCATGACTTCTCCGGCCCAATCGCCGCTGAAATTGGTGGGCGCGTAGCCCTTTGATCGCCAGGGCCGATCATGAATGAGCGTTCCGGGTGCCGCGACGAGCCGGTCAAATGCTAGGCCGTATATAAAGGGCTTCAGCGCTGAACCCGGTGAGCGGAGCGCCAGAGTCATATCTGTCATGCCAGCGCGTTTGGCGTCGAAATAGTTTGGGTTGCCAACGATTGCCCGGATTTCGGCTGTCGGCGCATGTATAATAATGGCGGAAGTTGTGGCTGGGGACGCATGGTCCTGAAGCGCTGCACGAAGCCTGACTTCGGCCAGTTTTTGCAGTCGTCCATCCAGTGTGGTGTGCGCTGTATCTGAAGTTACCGATTGCGTTTCTGCAAAATGGGGCGCGTTGAATGGGAAATTGGCATAGGCATTGGGCAGTGGCGCATTTTTTGCTGCTTCGACTGCCTCCGCCGTGATCACGCCTGCATTCATAACGCGTTCCAGTACACGGGCGCGGGCGGCTTTTGCTTGTGCTGGTTGGCGATCTGGTCGCCGGGCGTTCGGCGATTGTGGTAAGGCGATCAGCAGAGCGGCCTCTGCTGGCGTCAGTAGAGAGGGTTCATGACCGAAAAGCTTGAGGGACGCCGCCCGAACGCCTTCCACCGGTCCACCGAAAGGTGCCAGTGTCAGGTAAATTGCCAGAACATCGTCTTTGGCGAGGCGGGATTCCAATTGAACCGCCCGACCCATCTCAATCGCCTTTGCCAACAGCGTTCGGGGTCTTGGTGAGAGTAGTTTTGCGGCCTGCATCGTTAGCGTTGATGCGCCGGAAACGATTTGTCCTGCGGCAACCGCCTGCCCAGCAGCCCGACCTATCGCCAGCGGATCAACGCCCCAATGCCGGTCAAAGCGCTTATCCTCATAGGCTTTCAGCATGGTTATGTACAGCGGGTCGACGTCAGCTGGGCGTGTCAGCAGCCGCCATTTGTCGTCCGCGCTTTGGAAGATGCGTAGCGGTGCGCCTGATCTATCGGCAACGACAAGCGAGCGGTCTTCAAACCGCGCCAGCGGCGGTGGGGCTACTTGGTCAAGCGCGAATAGGCCAATGCCAACGCCAAACAGGCACCCTGCGAGATAACTGCACCATCGCCGCACGCTGAGTATCCTAGTGCTTCCTAATCACGATAGATGTCGCGGCACCCCGGCCAAACTGTTCCGGCTGGTACATATCTTCGATATGCACGCCACCATGAGCGAAGCGGCCGGGTGTTACGGCGCGGGCGATATAGGCAACGCGGAACTCACCCTTCTGTGATAGATTAACTTGGGCGATATAACGGTCATCACGCAGCTCGACATGCTCTGGCGTGGTAACTGCGCCAAGCCAGCCATAGGCACCTAGATCATCGCCGCCGAGTTTGGCGTTTTCCAGCTCAAGACCGGCAGGCAGGTAATCCACGGCCAAGGCGCGCGCCCTGCCCTTCGCTATCATTTGGCCTTTCAGCGTTACAACGACAATGTCGTTCTGGCGGACTTTGGTTGGGTCCAAGGGCTGTCTCTTATACACATCTCCGAGCCCACGAGACCTCTCTACATCT
>CAJXVF010000241.1 GCA_913060845.1 uncultured Alphaproteobacteria bacterium
CTCTCTATTCGTCGGCAGCGTCAGATGTGTATAAGAGACAGCTGCTGGTCTGCATTATCGGCTTATCGCTGATTTTGCCGTTTGAGCATCTGTTTCTATCTGGCGGACGTGAGCGCTTGGATGGTGGGCGTAAAACAGCCGTGCAGCCCCGCGCCTATATGGCGATGGCATTGATCGCCGTGATCCTGGCCGCGATGCCATTTACTGGCACCATCATTACGATGTTCGCGATATCCCTGCTGGTGCCTCTCCTTTGGGGTGAGCGGCGGCTTCTGCGCCTTTTGCCATTCGCTATTATTTTCCCGAGCGCCATTGTCGTGCTGTTTGGGTTCTTATTGAAAGTTCACCTTGAGCCCGGCCAATACGGCTTCGGGCTTTATTAGGAGCAGTCTCGTGGAGCCAGTCCTTGCCGGAATGCTGCTCATTCTGGAACCTTACAATCTGATGCTGATCTGCGGCGGCGTGCTGATCGGCGTGCTCGTTGGCGCTTTGCCGGGGCTTTCCTCGCCCATGGCCATCGCACTGCTGATGCCGTTTTCGATCACACTACCCCCCGTTCCCGCCATCGCCATGATGGCCGCACTCTATTGTGCTGGCACCTTTGGCGGGTCGATCACCGCTATCTTGATCAACACCCCAGGCGCCCCACCTGCCGCAGCGACTGCGCTCGACGGCTACCCCATGGCGAAACGTGGTGAAGCTGGGCGCACGCTTGGTCTTGCAGCGTTTTCCAGCGTGGCAGGAGGCATCCTCAGCCTCTTTATCTTCCTGCTAGCAACACCTGCGCTTTCCAAGATTGCCGCGAGCTTTGGCCCGCAGGAGTACTTCGCACTAACGCTATTCGCCCTGTCCATGTTGGCTTCAATCAGCGGACGATCCAGCATTCGTAACCTTATCGCCGGTGCTGTTGGCGTGTTGATTTCCACCGTCGGCATTCATCTTGTCACCGGCGTTGAACGGTTCACGTTCAATATGGTCGACTTGTCAGAAGGCATTGAGTTTGTGCCAGTGCTGATTGGCCTCTTCGCAATCGGTGAGATGCTGACGCAAGCGAACTCCAGGGAAAAGCCGGCGCAGTTGATCAGCTCCGTCGTCGGTAAGCTGCCAAGCCGCGAGGATCTCCGTCGCTGCCGGAACACCATTCTGCGCTCGACAGGTATCGGCACATTCATCGGCATTCTGCCAGCTTAAGGCTCAACGGTCGCCGCCATCATGGGCTACAACGAAGCCAAGCGCTGGTCGGATCGTCCGGAAGAGTTCGGCACAGGCGTACCCGAAGGTATCGCCGGACCAGAAGCTGCAAACAACGCAGCAACCGGCGGCGCCATGGTGCCGACACTGGCGCTCAGTATTCCAGGCTCCGGCTCCACCGCCGTTATTCTCGCTGCATTGATCATGCACGGTTTCCGGCCCGGGCCGCATTTGATGAATGAAACGCCAGAATTTGTCTATGCGATCTTCACGGCGATGCTGATTGCAAACTTTGCATTCCTGTTTGTTGGCCTGGCTGGCGCAAAAGTGTTCGCAAAGATCACCTTACTGCCGAAAGCGTTCCTCTGGTCCTCCGTCCTCTGCTTCGCGACCATCGGCGCTTATTCCGTCGCTTCATCTTTCTTCGATGTTTGGTTGATGGCGGGCGCTGGCTTTGTCGGGTTCCTGATGCTGCGGCATGGGTTTGGCCCAGCACCGCTGATCATGGGGTTGATCCTTGGCAAAATGGTTGAAGAGAGCTTCTCCCAATCCATGATCGTCTATGACAATGAATGGTGGCGCCTGCTAGAACGCCCCATCTGCGTCGGCCTTTCCGTGATCACTGCGCTTAGCCTAAGCTGGCCACTGATCAAACGCATGTTACCTAAGAAACAAAAGGACTAGCCCCATGGCATCCCGCCCGATTACCCCACCAGAAGACCGCGTTCTGGCCCACAAAGAAAATGGTGTTGGCTGGCTGACATTCAATCAGCCCGAACGCCGCAACGCCATGACGCTGGAGATGTGGGAGGCCGTAACTGTAGCGGTCAAAGACTTCTCCAAGGACCCGGATATCCGCGTTGTCGTGATGAAGGGCGCTGGGGATAAGGCGTTCGTCTCTGGCGGTGATATCTCGCAATACAAGGACAATCGGGCAACGGCAGAAGCGGCAGCGATTTACGCCGCCCGGTCTGGCGCCGGCCGTGAAAGCCTTGCCAGCTTAGACAAACCGCTTATCGCGATGATCAGGGGCTTTTGCCTGGGCGGCGGTCTTGGCCTAGCGCTGACAGCAGATTTCCGCGTGGCGTCCACGGACAGCCAGTTCGGCATCCCTGCCGCCCGGCTTGGCATCGCCTACGCATTCGAAGGCTTGCGCACGCTGGTCGGCTTGGTTGGCCCCGGCATGGCACGGAAGATGATGTATACGGGCGACCGTTATTCCGCCGAAACGGCTTTACAGATGGGCATCATCGAAGAAGTCACCACGCCCGATATGCTCGAAGCGACCGTTCGCCGGATCGCCGAGCAGATCGCCGTCAACGCCCCGATCTCCATCCACGCTTCCAAGCAGACCATCGCCCAGGTGTTGAAAGATGAGAGCGGCAGAGACATGCAACTCCTCGCCGATATCAGCCGCAAGGCCGCTGACAGCAATGACTTCACCGAAGGCCGCGTGGCGTTCATGGAGAAGCGCCCGGCTGTATTCACCGGCACATAAGCTGTTTCTCTGCTGGAGCTTTATCCCATGCCCAAGCACATGATTCTGAACCTCTTTATCCATGGCCGTGGCCATCATGAAGCAGCGTGGCGGCACCCAAAAGCGTCGCCACTGCCGCTATCGCATATTCAGTATTTCCAAGGGCTTGCCCAACGGGCTGAGGAAGGACTGTTCGACAGCATCTTCCTGGCGGATCAACTGGCCCTTGGCCCCGACGTGGATAGTGCGCCGCGCACTTGGCTGGAACCATTAACGGCCTTGGGCGCGATTGCCACGGCGACCAGTAAAATCGGCCTCATCGCGACAGCCTCCACCACCTACACAGAGCCCTATAATTTGGTTCGCCAATTGGCATCGCTGGACCACATCAGCAACGGGCGGATCGGCTGGAATGTCGTCACGTCATGGTCCGTGCCTGCTGCGGGCAATTATGGCGATGGGGCGCAGGTCAGCCATGACATCCGCTATGCCAAGGCGCGGGAATACATCGAAATTGCCAAAGCGCTTTGGGCGAGTTGGGACGCGGACGCCATTCAGGATGACCGCGCTGCCGGACGATACGCGCGCGCTGACGGCATCCGTCCAATCAATCACAAGGGCGAATATTACGCCGTCACTGGCCCGCTGAACGTACCGCAAAGCCGCCAGGGCCGTCCGGTGTTGATCCAAGCCGGATCCTCGGAAACCGGGCGCGATTTCGCTGCCACCCACGCCGAAGCCATCTTCACGGCGCATCTGGAGAAAGCTGCGGCGCAGGCGTTCTATACGGACATCAAAGCCCGCGTCCGCCAGAAAGGCCGGGCAGAGGATCAAGCGCTGGTGCTGCCTGGGTTCAGCCCCATGATTGGTTCCACGGAAGCGGAGGCCGAACGCCTGACCCGGGAGATCAATGATCTGGCGGACCCAGAAGTTGGCCGCACACGTATGTCAGGCCGGTTCGGCGGCCATGATTTCTCTCACCTGCCTATGGATACACCACTATCGCCCGAAGACTTCCCAGACCCGGATACCGTGCAGGCGGCCCGCAGCCGTACAGCCGTCATCGTTGATCTGGTGCGGCGTGAGAAGCCAACGCTGAGGCAATTACTCTCAAAACTCGCAGGTGCCCGTGGCCATTTCACCTTTGCCGGGACACCGGATCAAGTTGCTGATCTGATGCAAGATTGGATCGAAGATGGTGCCGCGGACGGCTTCAACCTGATGCCGCCCGTCCTGCCCTATATGCTCGATGTGTTCATAGATGAAGTCGTGCCAATTCTGCAGAAGCGCGGGCTTTTCAAAACCGAATATCAGGGCGACACTCTAAGAGATCACTACCGTTTGAACATGCCCTGATTTCTTCAGGGCGCATTGCAAGGAAGCATTACTATGGCAAGAGGCGCCAAAACCGCCCTCATTACAGGCTCTGGCCGGAACATTGGCCGGGGTTGCGCGCATTATCTCGCTCGCGCCGGGTTCAATGTCGTTATCAATGGCTCGACCCAACGGGATATCTGTGACCGCACGGCTGGCGAGGTTCGTGATATCGGCACGGATGCGCTGGTTTGCATGGCGGACTTGGGCGATCAGGCCGCAGTTGACCGCATGGCCGCTGAAGCGCTTTCTGAATTTGGCCGCGTGGACGTATTGCTCAACAATGCCGCCATCCGCCCACTATCACCGTTTCTTGAGATGACGGACGCAGACTTGGCCCACGTCATGAACGTAAACACCTATTCCGCCGTTTGGCTTTCCCGTGCGTTTCTGCCAGGCATGATTGAGAATGGCTGGGGCCGCATCATCAATTTCACAGGCATGAATGCGCAGGAAGGCAAAGCGGGCAGGCCGGGCGTTACGATGTCAAAGCATGCCATGTGGGGCCTTACCAAAGCCTTGGCGCGCGAGTTTGGCGTCAAGGGTGTCACGACCAACATCATCTCCCCCGGCACCTTCCCCGGTGAGGGTGAGAACGTCGCCCATGATGGCAAGCACGGCCCACTGATCGCAGCCAATCCCGTTGGTCGCCTCGGCAAAGCAGATGATATTGCAGCCTTGGTCCAATTGCTTTGCAGCGATAACGGCGGGTTTATCAATGGCCAACTGCTGCCGGTTAACGGCGGCGTTGAAATGACCTAACCGGTCAAAAGTAGGAGAGAGAGCATGTCTATTCTCGCAATCGGCGGCGCTGGCTTTATTGGGCGGCGTTTGCTGCCGATCCTGGCGAAAGCCGGACATGAAGTGACGTGCATGGATATTGACGTCGCGGGCGCATCTGCAGCATTCGCTGATCTCGGCGATTCAGTAAAAGTCGTGCGCGGGGATGTGACGCAATTTGATGACGTGATCGGCGCGATGCAGGAATCGAAAGCCGAGCGCGTCATCAATCTCTCCTACTTCATTGGCGATCTAGCACCCCATGTGGCGTTCAAGCTCTGTCTCTTATACACATCTCCGAGCCCACGAGACCTCTCTACATCT
>CAJXVF010000242.1 GCA_913060845.1 uncultured Alphaproteobacteria bacterium
CGCCTGCGCTGCTGCCGGGAGCCGCCAGTGCGGAAATTGCCGCCGGGTTCCGTCAGAGCCTCCGGGCGGCGGCTGCGGCTTTGGCTGCACACAGCGGATAAACACGAGACACGGCAGTCTTAGCAAAAAGACCAAATAAACAAGGGCAATAACCTTATCCCAGCCTAGACGGCGTCAGCGCCAGACTGGAATATCCGTTCTATCGCCCTGGCTTAACAGCACTTGCCATAGCTGATTGATCCGCGCCCTGAATCCAGCGGCAGCGGAGGCCAGGTAGAATATCCACATCCGGCGAAAGCGGTCGTCATAACGGCTGTGATCTAGGTCTGCGTAAGCCGCTTCAAAATTCCTGGTCCAGGCCATGACTGTCTTGTCGTAGTCCGGGCCGAAATTATGCCAATCTTCAATCATGAAATGGAGCTCTGCGGCGCGGGCTATTTCCGTTGCAGATGGGATGTGGCCGTTCGGGAAGATATAGCGGTTTACCCAGGGGTCGAGATGCGGGCCAGCGTGATGGTCGCCGATGGTATGCAGCAGGAAGCGGCCTCGGGGGTTGAGACAGGCGCGGGCTGTCTCAAAATACGTGCTGTAATTTTTGGCACCGACATGCTCGAACATGCCAATTGAATAAATCGCATCGAATTTTTCGCTGAGTTGCCGATAATCTTCCAGCCGTATCGCAACATCTAATCCCGCGACACGGGCTTCGGCCAATGCCGCTTGTTCCTTAGAAATCGTCACGCCTACGACCGAGACTCCTTAAGCCTTCGCCATGTGATAGGCGGCGCCACCCCAGCCGCAACCGATGTCCAGGACCTTCATGCCAGGCTGGAGTTCTAGCTTTCTGGCGATCAGATCAAGCTTTGCTGTTTGTGACTGGGCCAGATCCTGAGCGCCATTTTGCCAGTAACCGCAGCTATACATCATCAGCGGATCAACCATCCGCTCAAATAGGTCATTGCCGACATCGTAATGGGTTACAGCGACATCGCCGGCCCGTTCAACCGTCTGCCTGTTGGCAAACGCGTTATGAACGGCTTGAAGCTTCCTGCTAGCCTTCTCGATGAACAGATGGCTGCAGACGCCGCCGCCCATCAGGCGCATGAACATCTCGTCCATTTCAGGCGCATCGAACCAGCCGTCCATATAGGCCTCGCCGAACCCCAGCGATCCGCCTAGTACGGCGCGACGGAAAACCCGGTCGTCATGCACCTGAATATCCCAGGGCCGGTCGCCGTTGACCTTAACATCAACGTTGTCCAACAATTGGACAGCCTTGTCCTTGAAGAAGCTACTCATGGCTTCCCCCTTTTTGTCGTTGTCGTGGGGAAACCTAGAGGATTCTTTTCATGAATCCCGCTAGTTGCGCGCTAACCATGAGTCTCATCGAAATCTTTTGAGATGCGGTAGAAGTGCGGCATCACAGGGCTCATGCCGTTTTTCTCATGGTTGCGGACAACGCCGCGGGCGACTGTGCGAAGATGCACTTCGTCTGGGCCATCGATGAACTGTAATGCACGGCCCCAGCTCCAAAGGTAGGAGAGCGGCGTGTCTGGCGTCAGGCCCATGGCACCGAACACTTGCATCGCACGGTTTGTGACCGTGGTTTGCAGACGAGCCGCAACGATTTTGATTTTTGAAACCTCATCACGGGCGGCGCGGGGGCCTTCCTGATCAATGATCCATGCAGCGCGCAGCACAAGTAGGCGCGCCATATCAATTTCCTGGCGGCAGAGGGCAACAGACTCACGTGTTGTGTCGTGGTCGATGGTGCGCTTGCCGAATGTGTTGCGGTTCAAGCCACGCTCAATCATCAGCTCCAGCGCCACTTCGCATTGGCCGATGGTGCGCATGCAGTGATGGATACGTCCGGGGCCAAGGCGGGCTTGGGCGATCATGAAGCCATCGCCTTCTTCCGCGACTAGGTTACTCACCGGTACCCGCACATTGTCGAACACGACCTCACAATGCCCTTCTGGGGAGATGTGATGCATGATCGGGATATTGCGGCGGACGGACACGCCTGGCGTGCCTGGATCGACCAGCACCTGGCTTTGTTGGCGATGTGTTGGCGCATCAGGGTCGGTCTTCCCCATAACGATCATCACGCCAAGGTTTGGATGCATAGCGTTGGTGATGAACCATTTCCGGCCATTTATGACGTATTCATCGCCTTCACGCGTGATGCGGGTCTGAACATTGGTTGCGTCTGAGGATGCGACTTCAGGCTCCGTCATGCAGAAGGCGGAACGGATTTCGCCTTCGAACAGTGGCGTTAGGTATTTTTCCTTCTGTTCGGGCGTGCCGAACATGTGGAACACTTCCATATTGCCCGTGTCTGGCGCATTGCAGTTGAACATCTCCGGCGACCAGTAGATGCGCCCCATGATCTCCGCGAGTGGCGCATATTCCAGGTTGGAAAGGCCTTGGCCGGGAACGCCTTCAGGCAGATGCGACAGGAACATATTCCATAGGCCTTCGGCTTTCGCTTTGGCCTTGATGTCATCACAGAATGGCGGCGGGAAGGTCCCGGCTTCTGTCAGCTCATGCCATTCCTTATCGCGCGGCACGATCTCGCGAACCATGAAATCCGTCAGTTGTTCTTGCAGCTGTTTGACTTTGTCTGAGTAGCCGAAATCCATGGAAGTGCCTGCCTTTGTCTTCGTGCGCCGCGTGAGGGCGTTGATCGGTGATGCAGTCAGTGTAGCGCCCACCGCCGCCGGGGGCTATCGTCGCTTGAGGAGGGTTCGCCCATGCGTTTCGTCGCAGTTGTCAAAGAAGATTGTCCGACCTGTGTTCTAGCTGCGCCTATGCTCGGCGCGATTCGGGCTGCCGGGCTGCCGTTGGAGGTTTGGACCCAAGATAATCCGGCGTTTCCGGAAGGCCTTGCTCCACTGCATGATGCTGATCTGCTTAAAAGCCACGCAATGGGGGTCGAGATTGTACCGACACTGGCCGCCATTGATGATTCGGGCCACGAGCAGGCGCGCGTCTTTGGCTGGAACGCTGAAGATTGGCAGAAAATTACGGGCCTCAACGGCCTGGGCGAAGGCTTGCCCGTGAACCAACCAGGCTGTGGCGCATTGAACGTTGCGCCGGGCATGTTGGAACGCCTCCAACTCGCGTCTGGAGAGGTAAAGCTGCAGGCCAGGGAAATTGCGGTCGAGGACGATATTGACCCGATGGAGGTCGCCTATGACCGTGGCTGGACGGATGGCTTGCCCATTACGCCACCAACAGACCTACGCGTCGCGCGGATGCTTACCGGCACGACGCGCCGGGCGGATGACATCGTTGGCTTGATCCCGCCAAACCTCGTCCCATGTACGGTCGAGAAAGCTGCGATCAATGCAGTGATGGCCGGGTGCCGCCCGGAATACTTCCCTGTGCTTTTGGGTGCCATTGAAACTGCGCTACAGCCTGAATTTGCCATGCATGGGCTGCTTTGTACGCTCGCGTTCTCAGGCCCATTGGTGATCGTGAATGGCCCTGTTTCACGCCGCATCGGCATGAATTCAGGCGGCAATGCTTTGGGCCAAGGCAACCGCGCGAATGCGACGATTGGCAGAGCATTTCAGCTAATCATCCGCAATGTGGGTGGAGGCCGACCTCAGGAGATCGACCGAGCCTGTCTTGGCCAGCCCGGCAAATACACATTCTGCTTCGCTGAAGATGAGAGTGACGAGGGTTGGATGCCCTTATCTGAGGCGCGAGGCGTCTCAGCAGGCAAGTCTGCCGTCACGATGTTTCATGCGGACGGTGTTACAGGGTTTGTCGACCAGAAAAGTCGCACGCCAGACGAGCTTTGCCGCTCGCTCGCGATGCAGCTTTGGAGCGTCAACCACCCGCGCTTGGCGCGCTGGGGCAATGCCGTTCTTGTGCTTTCGCCAAATCATTACGAAATACTCCGCGCTGGCGGATGGGGACGGGCGGAGCTTGAAGCAGGATTGCATCAGGCGCTGAAACGCCCAGCGAAGGAATTGCTGGAAGGCGCTGGCGGTCATCCGCTTGGCATCACACCGGCGCAGGCTGATGAATATACAGATGCGGACGGCATGATTGATAAGTTTCATCCGGGCGGGTTGCTGATTGTGCGCGCAGGCGGGCCTGGCGCGCTGATGTCTGGGATTATCGGCGGCTGGACTGGCGGCCGGAACAACAAGGAAGTGCGCCCCGTTACGCGCGCGCTGGAGGAGGTCTGACCTATGACGACATACACAATGCGTGACCCGACGGCGGAAACCGCCGCCGTATTGCGGGAACGCCGCCCACCGCCTGAAAGCTTGGTCGGCAAAACGGTAGCCTTGCTGTCGATTTCCAAGGAGCGGTCCGACGAGTTCATGGACGCGTTGGAGCCGCATATTAAGGCCGCTGGCGTCAAAACAATCCGCTTTAAAAAGCCGACGCACACAAAACCCGCACCAGAAGCCTTGCTCCAGGATATCGTCGAGCAGGCTGATTTGGTGATCGAAGCGCTGGCCGATTGAGGGTCGTGCACGTCGTGCAGTTTGCATGACATCCACACCCTCGACACACGCGGTCTTCCGGGCTGCGCCACGGCCACGGTGGAATTCAAGCAGGCGGCTGCCGCGCAAGGTGGCGCGCTTGGCTTTGCGCCGGCGATTGTATGGACGCCGCATCCAATCCAGAACCGTTCCAGCGATGAGTTGGCAGCACTGGCGGCTGAAGCCGCACCTCAAATCCTCGCGGCAATACGGCAGGGCTAGATGTCGGACGGGCCGCTGGTGAGAGCGAAAGCGGGGCTGCGTCCGTCGTGAGCATTGAAGGTGTTGAAAGCCAGCGTGCGCGGCTGCTTCGGCTGTCGTGGCCCATTATGCTGTCCAATGTCACGGTGCCGCTGGTCGGGGCCACAGACACGATTGTGATGGGGCATCAGCCCGATGCAGCGCTATTAGCTGGGCTCGGCCTTGGTACTGGCGTTTTTAATCTCGCGTTCTTCAGTTTCAACTTCCTGAGAATGGGAACGACCGGTCCTGCAGCGCAAGCTGCGGGTGCTGGCAATATGGCGGAAGCACGGGCGATCCTTTATCGCGCACTTGGGCTTGCCATGCTGATTGGCATGGCCCTTGTGGCTGTCTCTTATACACATCTGACGCTGCCGACGAATAGAGAGGTGTAGAT
>CAJXVF010000243.1 GCA_913060845.1 uncultured Alphaproteobacteria bacterium
TCGGCAGCGTCAGATGTGTATAAGAGACAGCACCAGAATTCCGTGAATTTGAGCGAACCTCAACAACCGTCCTGAACGCGTTCGTTGGCCCACGCATGGCCAAGTATTTGGGTGAAGTGCAGCGGCGTGTGGCTGATATTGGCATCCTGCCGCCGCCCTATATGGTGCATTCCGGCGGCGGGTTGATGACGCTAGATACAGCGGCTGCTGAACCTGTTCGCACATGCCTATCTGGCCCAGCCGCTGGGGTGGCGGCTGCTGCTGCGATTGCGTCTGCGGCTGGATATCCAAATGTTGCAGCCTTCGATGTTGGCGGCACTTCAACCGATATCGCCCTGATCGCGGATGGTGCAGCACGTGTCACGGCAGAGCGGGATGTCGCGGGCTATCCTGTCCGTGCAGCCAGCCTCGATATTACCGTGATCGGCGCAGGCGGTGGGTCAATCGCGACAGTGGATACGGCAGGCGGATTGAAAGTTGGCCCAGAGAGCGCGGGCGCAGATCCTGGCCCTGCCGCATACGGCCTTGGTGGCAAGCTAGCGACACTGACAGATGCAAACTTGACGCTTGGAAGGCTCAGCGCGGCTGCAGGACTCGTTGAAGGCGCGCAGGGGCTGGATGCAGCGGCAGCGCGGGCGGTTATTCAGGCGCAAGTGGCGGCACCGCTTGGCCTAGGCGTTGAGGCGGCAGCAGCAGGCGTGCTTCGCGTGGCGGTTGCCAATATTGCCCGGGTAATACGGGCTGCAACGAGTGAGCGCGGCTATGATTTGGGCGAAATGGCTTTAATCGCCTATGGCGGTGCAGGGCCGCTGGTGGCGGCTGATGTGGCTGCGGAGGCAGGCTCCCCCGCCGTTATTGTACCGCTGGCACCGGGAACGCTCTGCGCGCGCGGCATTCTCATGTCCGATCCAGCAATGGATTTCGTACGCACGGTGCTAGCACCGGCAAATGATGCTGGATGGGATGCCGCAGGCAAGGCATTTGCGGCGATGACAGCAGATGCTGACCCGTGGCTCGCTTCCGAAACGCAGGACCCAACTTGTCGCTTACGTCGCCGTATCGTTGAAGCGCGTTATCAAGGCCAGAGCTTTGAAGCCGCTGTCGATGTGGAGGAAGGTTTGTCGCTAGAGGAGTTTATTGAGCGGTTCCACAACGCGCATGCCATGGAGCACGGCTATGACATTCGTGAGCGGGCGGTGGAAATCGTTAACTGCCGCCTGATCGCGACGGTCGATGGCGTTAAATCAAGCCCAATTCAGATAGACCTGCAGAGCGATGCATCGATAGATGAGCGGGCGCATACAGGCACCAGTGAAGTATATTTCACAGAAGGTGGCGCTATAGAGACGATGCGGTATGACCGCCAAGGTTTGCAGCCAGGGGATGCTATTCAAGGTCCCGCCATCATAACCGAAAAGACATCAACGACGGTGCTGCCGCCAGAGTGGGCCGCGACGGTGGATCGGTATGGCAACCTGATCCTCGCCGCAGCCCGGTAGTTTTAGACTTACGCGCCTGCTTCAACAGCAGCGCGAAGGGGGTCTGCATCAGGATTTGAAGCCCGGTTTTCCCGCAAGATCTGGGTTGGCGTATAGGTTCCTTTGTAGAAAACCTGATTCCAATCCTTGCGCTTGGCGATTACAGCGCCTTCAAGCGCTGCGCCTATGAACAAGCCTTTGTTGAGCGAATATACATAGATATCCGCACCCGTCGCTGTGGTGGTAGAGGCTTCTGTGCCTATGCCGACAGGGCCAGCCGCAGCGCTGATGTCCGCGCCCAATTTTACCTGGTCATTGATGATGGAATCCAGGCCACGCTGGGTCATAATCAGCAGTACGGCTTCAGAAGATTGCCCGCCGATCTGCAGGCCGAAGCTGACGGAGCCCATGGTGTAGAAGGCAGGGTAGCTCCACGCACCATTCGCGTATTTGGACATCATCACGCCCGATCCGCCTTCACCGCCAATGAAGAACGCACCTTTTAAAATCTGCGGGAAAATCATTACGCCCTTGACGCGCGCCAACAGGGATTTGACCTGCGGTGTCTCAGGGCTGCGGATCAGCCGCTGGATCGTGATTTTGCTGCTATCAACGATGTCTTTCGCTTCGGCATAGTCTGCTTTCGCGTGCGGTGCGACGACGCCTGCCGCTGCGAATGCCATTCCGGCCAAAGCCATGGCAAGTGTGCGCTTAAACATCAATTCTCTCCCTAATGGACCCGAAATCGGGGCCGAATGTGCAGTCCGATATAGGCGCCCTTGGATCAGGGCGCAAACCGTTGCCTGTTGGTAATTCGAGCGTCCCGCTTAGGGCGACGTTAACCACGGCAGGCGTTCTATCCAGCTCATGTTGTTAGACCTTAAACACACGCTGGCGCGGATCGTTGCATGGAGATTGCGGCGAAAATGTGCGCAGCTCTTAGTGGCCACCGCTTTATTGGGCCTATCTGCACCCGCTTTTGCAGACACAATTCCGCGGCGCCCGGACGTCCGTTTCAGCCGTACCTCGGTTGATGACGACGTGCGATCCATCCTGCGGTCTTTGCTGCGAGCCAACGGCCTTTCGGCGATTTTCCGGCCTGGGGTTGAAGGTCCAATCTCCCTGCGCTTCGATAAAGTGCGACCGGGCCAAGCATTTGAGCAGCTCATGACCGAGCGCGGGCTGGCCTACGAATACAATGCGGATACCCGCACGGTCACTGTCTATAAAGACGCTGCCGTAAACTTTGATCCGCCGGAGCGCGTGTTTATCGCCCTGACGCATACCGGCTATCCAGCGCTGAGAAAAATGCTGGTTCGCTTTGGGCTTGGTCTGGAAGGCGTTGCCTTTGATGCCGCGACGAATACGGTTTCCCATAAAGGTCGATCTGATCGGGTGAAAGAAATCACCGCGTTGATCAATCAAGTCGAAACAGCGGCCTCCCTGCGTATCGAGACGGACCAAGCGGCGATCAAGCAACAGCAGGCGGCTCGTCGCGACCAGCTGGAAGCGAATACCTATGCTGAGATTGCTAATGCCAAAGTCCGTGTAATCCCGCTGCGTTTCGCCAGTGTGGGTGAGACGACGCGGCAGTTTCATGGCCGGTCCGTCACTGTGCCGGGCATCTCCGATACGCTGAAAGCGATCATTGGTGACCTGAATATTGGTGGCGATGGGGACTCCGCTGCTGCACGTTCTGGCGAAACCGACGCTGCGTTCGAACGCCGGGTCTCACAATTGGCCCGCCCGCGTATTTCAATTGATCGCCGTACCAATTCCGTCATCGTGCGTGGCAGCCCGGGCGACGTGGCCACGATTGCCCAGGTCATCCGCGAACTCGATCAGCCGCTGAAGATGATTGAGATCGAGGTGATTATCGCAACGGCCAGCCTTGGCGTGGCAGAGGAATTAGGCGTAGCGCTCAGAGGGTCCGCAACCCAGCGCGGTAATGCCAATGGCAGTGCCGCCGGTGATACTGGCAGCAGCGGCGGGCAGGTCGGCAATGACGCTGCTAACCTATTTGACTCCGATGGTTTGAACGCCTTGTCATTGCTCCCAGCAGTTGGTGCATCCAGCACGATTACGGCCTTCGTGGTGCGCGGCGCTTCGAGCATTCTACAGGTGCAGTTGAAGGCCCTGGCGGAAGAAAACAAAGCGCAGGTGCTCTCGGCACCACGTTTGGTGACATTGGATAACCGCACGGCCCGGATCACACGATCCCAGGATGTCTTTGTGCAAGTGGATGCCGGCGGCGACCAGGGCCAGAGTTTGGAGCAGATTGAAACTGGGCTAACGCTCGAGATCACACCGTCCATCGTCCCCGCCATTGCGCTTGGTGAGGGAAATCTGATCCGCTTGAACTTGAACGCAATCAACTCGGCGCCGGGCGCTGGTGTGTTTGGGCAGATCGACGTGCGCTCCCAGGAAGTGCAGACCGAAGTTTTGGTGCCGAATGGCGGCACATACATTATTGGCGGCCAGTTTGATGACGAGCGGCGTGAACGGGAATCCGGTGTGCCGGGCCTGAAAGATGTGCCCGTGCTTGGTCGCCTGTTCAAAGAGAACACGGCAAGCAGCGCGCTATCGGAAACGATTTTCTTCATTACGCCGCGTATTGTTGAAAGCTCTGGGCCATTCAGCAGCGATATCGCGACCCGCCTTGGCACGCCGGATTATGTGGCGTCGCGCAGGCGCACCCTGGACCGGGCGAGCGAAAGCATGCTGGCTAATCCAGACGCCGAAGTCCGTAAAACCGGCCGCCCATTTCGTCTCCTCTCCGAATTGGAAGAGGACGAATCCTAATGGCCGGGAGCAGTAAAACCGCTTTCCGGCTGGCGATGCTGAAGGAAACAGCGCGTGCGAGCGGATGGGCGATTGGCCTTGGCTTGCTCGTGCTTGCATTCGTTGGCCCGCTTGCACATGAGCACTTCTACGTGGCGGAATGTCGCAAAGATGCGATGTCTGCGGTTGATACCACGATCTCATCGCAGCGAGCGGAACTGGTGCGGCACGAGGCATTCAGTCCGTCTGAAGTTTCGTCGAGGGTCCAAGATAATCGCATCACCATGCAGGCTCGCATTCTGGATGAAGGCCGCCTGCAAGTGCGTGCCATGACATCCCCTAAAGCCGTGAGCAGTTTCTGGCTGCCGGCTATGATTTATGAGCGCCAGATTGATCTCAAAGGATCAGTATCGGAGGGCAAATGGCTCGCGGGAAGTTAAGTTGGACTGTATCCGCCGCGGCACTTGTCGCGGCGATTGGGCTAAGCGGGTGCATTGCTTCGAAGGATGGACCAAGCGCAGGTGATGCGCGCCCGGCGGCGCAATCTTCTGAACTGCTGACGGTTGCCGCCCCGGCCTGGAAGGTCGGCGACACCTGGACCTATAGCGACGGCTACGGCCTTGCTGTAGCGCAGGCGGATGGCGGCATTACGTCGTTCCGGCGGACGGATGAGCCAGAGCAATGGTTCAGCCGCAAAGGCTTCCTCCGTCAGGATGCGCAATCGGCTACGACGGTGCGGTCTGTGGTGTATCGGTCAATTCCGGTTAGCGCAGCGGCGACGCTGAATTCTGGGGCGCCGCTGGTGTTCACGCGCGAGTTCACGGCCAATGGTAAAACCCGCGTGCTTTCAACGACCCAAGATGTTGAATGCACGCGGGTT
>CAJXVF010000244.1 GCA_913060845.1 uncultured Alphaproteobacteria bacterium
GCTGGGCGATCTGTCCAAACGGCGTCAACGAGGTTCTGTGGCGCTGCAGCAAGGCTGCCGCCCGATTTCGCCACCGCTTCCTTGAATTTCTTGACCTCGCCCGGCGTCAGCAGCCAAGGATCGTAGGCCAGTACATCGCCCTTGGCCAAGTTTGTAGCGACCCAATCATTGGCGGGCGCTTCAATACTATGGTGGGTTTCAAAGATATCGGGGTCAGTTTCCTGGGTCAGTTGCAGGGTATAGCGGCCATCAGAGAACACGGCGGCCTTATCCTGCAGAACAACGGCAATCCCGGCCGATCCCGTGAAGCCTGTCAGCCACGCCAGCCTGTCAGCGGAAGGTGGCACATATTCGCCTTGAAATTCATCCGCGCGGGGCTGAATCCATCCAGCGAAGCCATTGGCCGTGAGCGCCTCCCGCAGGGCTTTGATACGCGCTTTCGTCATAGCTGCCGCTCCTTAAACGCAGATATGCAAATTTGGCATGCTGCATTGCAATATCTGCGATTCATTTTACGAAAATTAGGCGTATGTGTATCGCAATGGAAGCGCCCTGGACACATTAGGGATCGCCCAAGGGGGCGTGCATAAGTCGGGCGCAGGAGAAATAAGATGACGATGCAAGAACAAATCCTGGAATGTCGGCGGCAAGATGCTCAATCTCTCCGCGCGATGATCGCTAATCTTTGGCAGCGGATGACAGCTGCGCATAATCCTGGCCTCGACGCCATGGAAGCTGCGCGTCTGGATTGTGAACGTCAGGATGCCGCCGAAATTCGCGGCTGGCTCCGCCGGATCGTTGATGCGGTCGTAGGCCTGTTCACACACCGTAAGGGTGCTGCGCACGCATAAGCTAATGTCAGGGCCGGATTGGTTTGCGCAATACCAGCGCCAGCCAATCGCCCTGGCGGATGCGCCGCTCCAGCACGAGCCCTTGGGCGCGATGCGGTGCCAGTACAAATGGCTCCTGCCAATACAGGAAGCCTGAAAGCACAGCGCGTCCGCCCGGCGCTAATCCACGCGCTAAATCACCGGCCATCCGCCGAAGTGGGCGGGCGAGAATATTCGCTAGCACCAGGTCAAACGGCCCAGCGCTTTTGATCGCTGGGGACTCCCATCCGTTCGCTGTCACTGCCCGTAATTTGTGCGGTGCATGATTCTGCCGTGCAGTCTCATTGGCGACGGCAACGGCGCGCGGGTCAATATCTGTCAGTAGCACGTTCGGTTTCGCAGCTTTGTATGCGGCGAGACCAAGCACGCCTGTGCCACAGCCCAAATCCAGCACATTGTGGAGCGACTGTTGCTTCAGCACGTAATCCAGTGCCCGCAAGCAGCCTTTAGTGGTTTCATGTTCGCCGGACCCAAATGCTCCGCCCGCTTCCACAAGCAGATCAATGACCCCCGGAGGTGCGCGTTCCGTCACGTGGCTGCCGCGTACGCGAAAGCGCGATACGCGGATGGGCGGCAGGCTTTCCAGTACTTTTGCCGCCCAGTCCGCATCTTCTAATTCTTCGATGATGAGATCGGGCGTGGCATCGCCGGATGCAGCAGCTGCGATGGCGACGGATGATTCTAACGCACTGCGGTCTGGGCGTTCGGTAAAGATCGCTTCGACAATGCAGGCGTCGGCCATGTAGAGATCACCGGCCCACGTGGCCGGCTCTGGGGCGCTGCGGGGCGGCGTGTCAGTCGCGCGTTCATAGATCGAGATTGCGACGGCGTCTGCTTCAAGGGCAGCCTCATAGGCGGGCGCGGCGATGCTAGAGACGGCGACCGCGACACGCCATTGGGTCGGCAAGGACATATCAGACTTTCTCTACGAAACTCGCGACGACAGTTTTATCGCCTGCTTGCTCAAACGCGATCTCAAGCCGGTCATGGTCTACGTCTTCCACCCGCCCATAGCCAAATTTCTGATGGAACACGCGCTCGCCAATTGCAAAATCGACCTTGGGCTTGGCGCGGGCCTTTACTTCGAACCCAACGCCATCAATCACTTGGGCGCGCGGTCCGGCAGCGCGTGCGCCCATCGCCCGGGATTTTGTGGATTGATACCCACCGCTTGCCACGCCTTGTCCGCCAGAAAATTCAGGCGTTTGCAAATAGCTGGCGCCAAGGCCTTCCGGTGCATCTCGTTCGATATGTTCAGCTGGCAATTCGTCAATGAAGCGAGAGGGAAGGGATGATACCCATTGGTTATAGACACGCCTGTTCGCGGCAGCGGAGATGATTGCATACCGCCTAGCTCGTGTTAGCCCGACATAAGCCAAGCGGCGTTCTTCCTCGAGCCCAGCGCGACCGGACTCATCCAGCGCCCGTTGGTTTGGGAACATCCCATCCTCCCAACCCGGCAGGAACACGATGTCGAATTCCAGGCCCTTGGCAGCATGGAGCGTCATGATGCTGATCACGTCGTTTCCGGCATTCTGGTCGTTTTCCATGACTAGGCTGACATGCTCTAGAAAGCCCATCAGGTTCTCGAACTCGCCGATGGCGCGGACCAGTTCCTTGAGACTCTCAATGCGGCCGGGTGCTTCGGGCGATTTATCATTCCGCCACATATCAACATAGCCGGACTCATCCAGCACCGTCTCCAGCAACTCGACCTGATCGACGCCATCGCTGAGGGCGCGCCACCTATCAAACATCTGGACGACAGCGCCAAGGCCGTTTCGGGCTTTCGGGCGCAATTCATCCGTTGTTGAAAGTTGGCGGGAAGCTTCAAACAGTGAAATGCGTTTGGCGCGCGCCAGGGTATACGCGGCTTGAATTGTTGCAGCGCCAAGCCCACGCTTCGGCGTATTCACGATCCGCTCAAACGCCAAATCGTTATCCGGCTGCACGACAATACGCAGATAAGCCAAAGTATCCCGAATTTCGGAGCGCTCATAGAAGCGCGGCCCGCCGATGACGCGATAAGGCAGGCCAAGTGTGACGAAGCGCTCTTCGAAGGCGCGGGTTTGGAACCCGGCGCGGACCAGAACGGCCATCTCTGTCAGCGGGACTTTCTTCCGCTGTTGGTTTTCGACCTCATCGCCGACCATGCGGGCTTCTTCGTCTCCGTCCCACAGCAGGCGAAGTTGCACGGGCTCGCCCATGTCGGCTTCGGTCCAGAGAGTTTTGCCAAGCCGTTCCTCGTTCTTGGCAATCAGGCCGGAGGCGGCACCTAATATGTGGCCAGTAGAGCGATAATTACGTTCAAGCCGGATTACGCGCGCACCCAGGAAGTCTTTCTCAAAGCGCAGAATGTTGCCAACCTCAGCACCACGCCAGCCATAGATCGATTGGTCATCATCGCCGACGCAGCAGATGTTCTTATGCTCCTGCGCCAAGAGCCGCAGCCAGAGATATTGGGAAACGTTTGTGTCTTGATATTCGTCCACCAGCACATATTCGAAGCGACGACGCCAATCTTCCAGCACTTCCGGGTGCTCTTGGAAAATCGTGGTCATGTGCAGCATCAAATCGCCGAAGTCTGCGGCGTTCAGTGTTTTGAGGCGTTCTTGGTATTGCGCATAAATCGCTTGCGTGCGGCCATTGGCGAAGTCGCCTGCGTCTCCCTTGGAGACCTTGTCCGGCGTTTGCGCCCGGTCTTTCCAGCGTTGAATGCGACCCATTAGGGCACGGGCCGGCCAGCGGCCCGTATCGATATTCTCCGCCTGCATCAGCTGTTTCAGCAGGCGAAGCTGGTCGTCGGAGTCCAGAATGGTGAAGTTAGACTTGAGGCCAACGAGTTCCGCATGGCGGCGGAGCATCCGAGCGGCAAGGGCGTGGAACGTGCCTAGCCACATGCCTTCGGCCACGCCGCCGATCAGCGCACCAACGCGATCTTTCATCTCGCGGGAGGCTTTGTTCGTGAACGTCACCGCCAGAATTTGCCTGGGCCATGCTTTGCCGGCGACCAGAAGATGCGCGATCCGTGTTGTCAGCGCTTTGGTTTTGCCAGTGCCCGCCCCTGCCAGCATCAGCACAGGGCCATCCAGCGTCTCGACCGCCCTTAGCTGTTCATCGTTCAGGCCATCCAGATAAACTGGGCGACCTGCGACCATAGCTGGCGCTGGTGGAGGCGGCGGCGCATGGCCTGGATTATCGCCATCATAGAAGGCGTCATTGTCGAATAGGTTGGTGGAATCGCTCATGCATCAACATATAGCGCGGATAGGCCGGTTCGGGCGCCCTTACTGTTTCACTTGCCCTGTGGATTGCTGTGCGGTCACTGCAGGTCGGGCCTTCCGCACCAGATCAGTCACGGCATCAGCGGCGGCACCCGCAGCGTCCGGCGCCATTGCGGCGAGGCCAGCGTCAATCGCCGCCAGCGGTGCCTGATTTTTTTGGTTGACGGTACCTAGAACCAATCCCGCTTTATCGACAACAGTCCAGCGGATTTGGATATGCACGGTTTCCTCGCCACCGGCCTTCACGGGTTCGATGGCGGCGCGCACATGGATCACAGCATTGGCTGCATCTTCTTCACTGGGCTGCATGCCACGGGCGGCAAGCTGGGCAGCCATGGCGCGTGATAGTGGTCCGCCGTCCTCAAAGCCTTGTGTTTTCGCTGGAGGAATAGCGACCACCAATGGGGCGATGGCCTGTTGCGGTGGGGGCTCAACCGGCCCAAGTATATCGACGACACGGGCTGTGATTGCGTTGATGACGGCAATGGTCTCGCCGCGCTCCACCCTGAAATCCAGCGGTGTCGGGATGGAGAATGCGTCCCAAATCGCACCGTCTGGGCCTTCCAAGCGCCACCAAACGTCGACATATCCTTTGCCATCAAATGTGGCGGGCGCGGCGGCAGAGAGCAGCTTGGCGCTATAGGCTCCGGCTACATCGATCCTGGCAGCGACCTCTTGCTGAACGAGAGAGCGGGCGAGACGTCGGCGGAAAGCGAGGCTGTCCGCGTTCGCGTTTTCAACGGGCGCGATGAAAATTCCGCCGATAGCGGTGTCCTGCAGTGGCGGCGCTGTCAGGAGTTCACTGTTCCTGTCCGTGCGGAATACGGTTGGTGGCAGCCCGCAGCTTGCGAGCATCAGTGCCGCTAGAACCGCGACTACATAAACACGCATGACGCCATTCCAGCCAGAATAAGAACTGTCTCTTATACACATCTGACGCTGCCGACGAATAGAGAGGTGTAGA
>CAJXVF010000245.1 GCA_913060845.1 uncultured Alphaproteobacteria bacterium
GTATCGGTGAGTGCGTAGAGGTTGCCGACAACGGCATCCTGTGTCGCCTGAATTTCGATAGAGGCGGAGAGGTCCGCAAGCTTCTTTTTGAACGCAGCGGCGTCGTAAGGTCCGGCACCTTCTGTCAGCAGTGCAGCGGCCATACGTGCGCGGCCTTGGAGGGCAGGCGGGTCGAACGCAGCTCCACCTTCAATGCGGAACGCGATGGCGGCGACTGGGACTGTGCCGTCAGACTCGAGCCACGCATCAACGCCAGCAGCTTTAACAACAGCGACATCCGCTTGGGCTGGCAGCAAGGCAATGGCGCAGAAGCAGGCAGCAGCCGCGCTCACGGCAAGGGTTTTCAATCGGATCATGATGGTGCCTCATCTTTCGGCGCGGGCCGCAAAATACCGGTTACCGACCAGTTGATATTGAAGAGCGCGCGGGCGGCGGTATCAATTGCGGCTTTATCCACAGCGGCAATCCGTTCAGGCCAGTCTTCAACGTCTTCGATGCGTTGGCCATTTGCGACGGCACCGCCAAGGATTCGGGCAGGGCCGTCCAGGCTATCGCGGGCGAAGATTGCACTTGCGGCGAGGAGGCGTTTAGCGTCAGTGACTTCTGTTTCCGTCACGCCGTCTTTCAGTAAGCTGGCGATTTCAGCATCGAACGCGGCCTCCATATCGGCCGTTGCAATACCAGGAACAGGGCGGCCATACAGCCCTGCAGAGCCAAAATCACGACCGCTGCCATCATACCAGAATGAGACGCCAAGGGCGATTTTTTGCTTTTCGACCAGCGCATTATGCAAGCGCCCAGTCTCGCCGCCCATGATTTCAGCCAGCACGTTCAGGGCGTAAGGCCCGGGGGCAGCACCTTCATAGGCGGGTGCAACATACATGCGACGCCAATCTTCCTGGCGCACGCGCGGGTCCGTGAATACAACGCGGCGGGGCGCGCGTTGATCTGGCTCATAGAAAGGCGGTCGCTGCGGCAATTCTCGTGCAGCAACAGCACCGTAGTGCTGTTTGGCGAGTGCCAGGACATCATCCGGATTCACATCGCCTGCCACAACAACAACAACATTATTCGGCGCATACCATTTGCGGTAAAAGTCAAGCGCATCCTCGGTTGTCAGGCGCTTAACCTCTGTCGGCCAGCCAATAATTGGGCGGCGGTATGGATGGGCGAGGTAGAGGTTGGCCCGCATCGCTTCACCAAGAAGGGCAGACGGGCGATTTTCGACCCGGCTCAGGCGCTCTTCAAGCACAACATCGCGCTCTGGCAGGACAATGGCGTCGTCCAGCTTGAGCCCCGTCATCCTGTCAGCTTCCATTTGCATGATGAGGCTGAGGCGGTCTGCTGCTATGATTTGGAAATAGCCGGTGTAATTGGCTGACGTGAACGCGTTATCCCGGCCGCCATTGCGGGCGACGACGCGGGAGAATTCACCTGGGTCAAGATTGTTGGTGCCCTTGAACATCAGATGCTCAAGAAAATGGGCAAGGCCAGTTTTGCCTGGCTCCTCATCAATCGCGCCGACTTTATAATAGGCAAAATGTGCGACAGCCGCGCGGCGATGGTCTTCGATAACAATGAGCTCGAGACCGTTATCAAGCACGTATCGGCTTGGCGAAAAAACCTCCGCTGCGACCGGCGTCGCCGCCAAGCCGCAACTGATGGACAGGGCGGCGAGGCAGGCGTTAATTCGGCGCATCAAAATATGTTGAACCCTTTAAAGTCGGAAAGGCGTTCGACGCGGATTTCAGGCGTCTCGCCATCGGTAACTGGCTTGCCCAGCGCTGAATTTTCATTAATTCGCCGCCGCTCGCCTTTCGCTTCTACAATAACGCCCGGCGGGTTAAGTTTCCGCCAAAACATCATTTGCTCAACGATATTGCGATCATCTTCCGCCAGAAGTGCACTCTCTTCATCGACCTGGCGGCGGATATTGGGATTAACATTTGCTGCGCCAAGGTTAGCCAGCAATGCGCTTTCTCCCGGTGCCGTGACAGGCGCGCGGGCAACTTGGGGAGCGCCAGTGCGAGCTGAAGCCTGAATCACCCGACCATTACTAGCCCCATTCAATCGATACTCACGCAAATCGCCAAGCGCTTGATCTACTCTGCCAGGGTGGAATGCAAACTGAACTGGGGCCGACGCAGGCGTGCTATTTGCTAATTCTGCTTGCGCGCGTGCTGCTTCCAATTGTGATGAATTCTGCGACGTGGCACTTCTGCCTACCAACAAGGCGCGTGCTTGGTCGCGTTGCGGCTCTCTGCCTTCGCCAACTGCACCCGGTTTCGGCGGAAGGAGGCTAAAATTTGGCGGCAAACTTAGCGGTGCATTGCGGACGACAGCAAATTCATCCGGGGCCTTCTTTTTCAGGCCCAAGCTCTCTTGTACGCCGCCGCTGCAGCCGGCGAGCATTGCGCCTGCCGTAGCAAGCGCGAGGATGCGGAAAGTGCGGGTCATTGCCAGCGATCCTCCAACGGTTTCATTCTCCTATGATGTAGTTGATGCAGGCTTCGACCACAAGGAATCGATAAGAATAAGAACCACACCAATTGTGATGGCCGTATCAGCAATGTTGAATACTGGCCAACTGTAGCGCTCATAATGCAGCAATATGAAATCGACCACAGCGCCATAGACGCCCCGGTCGATCACATTCCCGAGCGCGCCGCCAATAATCAGCGCGAAACCAATAACGCCTATCCGGGACGTTGACCGAAGCATTTGCCAAGCCAGAAATCCAGCAATTGCCAGGGAGACGAGAGCTAGCACCCAAGCTGGGACGCCGCCGTCGCCAAACATCCCGAAGCTAACGCCCCGGTTCCATGCCAAAGTGAAGTCCAAAAATGGCAAAACCGTGACGGCGTCATGAGTCTTGAAATATGCCAATGCAACCTGCTTAGTCGCCTGATCGGCGATGATAGAGATCGCGATGACAATCAGGCCAAGCCTGAGTGCTCCTGGCATTACCCGGCCCGCTGTCATGCGACAGGCAGTGTTTTAGGCAACCGCCCGACGACTTCAGCGCATCGCCCGCAGAGCAGAGGGGCAGACGCATCTGATCCAACGTCACCCGGTTGTTTCCAACACCGAACGCATTTTTTGGCATCCGTCCGGCTAGGCTGGACGGCAATGCCAGGGGCGTCGTCCATCCGAAACGCGTCCGCCGGTCCGTCTCCGGACTCGATGGTGATGGCGGATGAAATGGCGATTTCCGCCATATCGACACCTTCGATCTGCTGCATCCGATCCGCAGAAAGCCAAACCACGGGGGCGGCTTCCAAGCTGCTGCGGATACGCTTTTCAGCCCGCTCGCCCTCAATAGCGCCGGTTACGACACGGCGGATGTCACGGATATCAGCCCAGCGCTTGCCGAGCGCCTCATCGTGCCAGCTAGCAGGCGTCTCGGGGAATGTTTGGCGGTGAACGCTGACACCCTTGGCATCCCCGAACCGGGCCAGCCATGCTTCTTCTGCGGTAAAGCAAAGCACAGGTGCGAGCCAAGTTGCGAGGCGGGTGAAGATTGCATCCATCACTGAACGATTAGCGCGGCGGGCCAAGCTATCGGGGTGTTCGCAATACAGCGTGTCTTTGCGGATATCGAAGTAGAACGCTGACAGATCAACTGCGCAGAACGTGTGCAGTGACGTCCAAAGGCCATGGAAATCATAGTCTTCGATGGATTTTCTGACGAGCGTATCCATTTCCGCCAAACGATGCAGCGCCCAACGGTCAAGCTCTGGCATGTCCGCCGCATCGACTTTTTCTGCGTCAGAGAAGCCTTCAAGCGCGCCCAGTACATAGCGCAGAGTGTTCCGAACACGGCGATACAGATCCGCCTGATGCTTGAGAATTTCACCACCGATGCGTAGGTCTTCAGCATAGTTCGAGGACACGACCCAGATGCGCAGGATATCCGCGCCATACTGCTCGATCACATCTTGCGGTGCCGTTGTGTTGCCAAGCGACTTAGACATCTTGCGGCCCTTGTCGTCCAGCACGAAGCCATGGGTCAGCACAGTATCGTAGGGCGCGCGACCACGGGTTCCGGCACTTTCTAGCAGTGAAGAATGGAACCAGCCGCGATGCTGATCGGAGCCTTCAAGATAGAGATCAGCAGGTGATTTTAGGTCGTCGCGATCTTCAAGAACGAAGGCGTGAGTGCAGCCAGATTCAAACCAAACTTCAACAATGTCTGTGACTTGCTCATAGTCCTTCAAGTCATACTGATCGCCAAGGAAGCGCTCGGGCGGGGAGGAGAACCAGGCGTCGCCGCCTTCCTCTTTGAACGCATCGACGATCCGGTCAAACACCGCTTGGTCTTTCAGGACTTCGCCAGACTCGATGTGGACGAATAGCGGGATTGGCACGCCCCAAGCCCGTTGGCGGGAGATGCACCAGTCTGGCCGTTGCTCGACCATCGAATAAAGCCGGTTCCGGCCCTGGGGCGGTACAAAGCGCGTATCGTTGATCGCTTGCAGCGCTGTTTCGCGCAGATCATTCGTCTCCATGGAGATGAACCACTGGGCCGTGTTGCGGAAGATCAATGGCGCTTTGGAGCGCCAGGAATGTGGGTAGCTGTGCTTGAGACGGCCGCGTCCGAATAATCCGCCTTTGCCGCTCATGGCTGCGACTTGCATGGCGTCCATAACAGCGGCATTGGCGTCGCCTTCGCTGCCGTCGTCATTCAGCACGCGCTTGCCAGCAAAGAGCGGCACGAAGTCCCGGTATGCTCCGTCTGGGGCGACATAGTCCGTGACTTCGAGGCCGTGGGCTTTGCCAAGCTGGAAGTCATCGGCGCCATGGCCTGGGGCAATATGCACGAAGCCTGTGCCCGCATCCATGGTCACGAAATCGCCGTTCAGCACTGGCACATCGTAGTCATAGCCAAGGCCACGCAAGGGATGCGCTGCGATGGTTCCAAGCAGCTCCTCGCCAGTCATCTCCGCCAGCACGGTATGGGCTTCGATCCGCATGGATTTGCAGGCGGCCTCAACCAACGCTTTGCCGAGTACGATTGTCTGGCCAGCCTTGATGAAGCTTTCGTCCTGCGTTTCATCAACGAGGATGCGCACATAGGTTTCCTCAGCCGCAGCGGCGATGGCGCGGTTGGAGGGCAG
>CAJXVF010000246.1 GCA_913060845.1 uncultured Alphaproteobacteria bacterium
CACCTCTCTATTCGTCGGCAGCGTCAGATGTGTATAAGAGACAGGTCCACGGATGTATCGAACATCATCAAGCGTATGGCGCTGGGTGCTAAATGCGGCCATGGCGGTACGCTTGATCCGCTTGCGACTGGCCTTTTGCCCATCGCCCTTGGCGCTGCGACCAAAACTGTGCCTTACGCAATGGATGGCCGCAAAGCCTATCGCTTCCGTCTTCGGTGGGGTGAGGCGCGGGATACCGATGATTCCGATGGCTCCATTATCGAAACATCTGACAAACGCCCTACCCGCGATGAGATTGAAGCGGCATTGCCGGCTTTCCGCGAGCTCATATCCCAGGTGCCGCCTAAGTATTCCGCCATTAAGGTTAAAGGTGCTCGTGCCTATGACCTCGCCCGTGAGGACGAGGAATTTGAGCTTGCGGCGCGTGATATTCAGATTTTCCGCTTTGAATTAGCGGAGATGAATGACGACGATTCTGCTGACTTCCTGGTTGATTGTGGGAAGGGCGGCTATATGCGCAGCCTTGCTCGTGATTTGGGCCAAGCGCTTGGCTGTCTGGGCCACATAGCGGCGCTGCGCCGCACACGGGTTGGGCCGTTTACGCTCGACCACGCCCAGGAACTCGAATATGTCAAAACTCTAGGCCGCATCAATGATGTGTGCCCTGTGTTGCTACCGGTTAAGACCGCGCTGGACGACATCCCGGCGTTGGCCGTTTCCGATAGTGAAGCGGCGGATCTGCGTAATGGACGCACGCTCCGCCTTCTGCGCAAAGGCGATCTTGAACGACTCCCAGACGTCGATGACGGCAAGGAGTTCCGGGTTGAAGCATCTGGCAGGCTGGTTGGCCTGGCGCGCTTTGAAGCCGGCGAGGTCAAATCATCCCGCGTGCTTAACCTCTAACTAGGAGAAGCCGATGTCGATTACCCAAGAACGTACCGAAGAATTGGTCAAAGAATTTGGCCGTGGCGAGAACGATACTGGTTCCCCCGAGGTCCAGATCGCAATTCTTACCGAACGCGTCCGCAATCTGACGGAGCATATGCTGACCCATAAGAAGGATCTGCATTCCCGCCGTGGCCTGATCGCCATGGTCGGCCAGCGCCGTCGTCTGCTGGATTATTTGAAACGGAAAAGTAATGACCGCTATCAGGCCATCCTGAAAGCGCTTGAACTGCGCCGCTAAGGCGACGAAGACGGAAACGGGCGGCCCAAAAGGTCGCCCGTTTCTATGCGACTGGCTTCATCTGGAGCTGGCGAACGGGCGTTTGCAAAGGCAGGCGCTGAACACAAGGCCTCAACGGAGGCCTGGGAATACGTCGTGCGCGGCATTAGGGCCGGGGACGAACGTTTCCCGAAGGAAGGAAAATACATAGATGTTTAATATTGTCCGCAAGGAAATGCAGTGGGAGGGCCGTACCCTCACGCTCGAAACGGGCCGTATTGCCCGTCAGGCACATGGCTCCGTTCTCGCCACTTATGGCGATACAGTTGTGCTTTGCGCCGTGACCGCTGAGCGCACACCGCGCCCCGGCCTCGATTTCTTCCCGCTGACGGTTCACTACCAAGAAAAAGCCTATGCGGCTGGCCGCATCCCAGGTGGCTTCTTCAAACGTGAAGCCCGTCCGAGCGAAAAAGAAACACTGACGTCCCGCCTGATCGATCGTCCGATCCGTCCGCTGTTTGCGCCCGGTTTTAAGTGCGAAACACAGGTAATCGCAACCGTCCTCTCCCACGATATGGAGAATGATCCGGACATGCTGGCAATGATCGCGGCGTCTGCTGCGTTGACGATCTCTGGCGTGCCATTCCTCGGGCCCATTGCTAACGCCCGCGTTGGTGAAATTGACGGCGAGCTTGTTGTTAACCCGACGCTCGAACAGATGGCGACCAGCACGCTTGATCTTGTCGTCGCCGGCACCACTGAAGGTGTGATGATGGTCGAATCCGAAGCTCATGAGCTTTCGGAAGAGCGTATGCTTGAAGCCGTTGTGAAGGGCCACACGTCCTTCCAGGCTGTCATCGATCTCATCATTGATCTTGCCGAAGACAGTGCCAAAGAGCCTTGGCCCGCACCGCAGGCCCCAGCTGGCCAAGATGCAATGCGTGCCAAGCTTGAAGCGATGGTGTCCGATGATATCAAAGCGGCTTATGGCATCACGGAGAAACTGGCGCGTCAGACCGCTGTCGGTGCTGCCAAGGCGAAAGCCATGGAAGCCATCGAAGCTGAGGACGGTGACACTGGTCTCGCCAAAGGCGTGTTGAAAGACCTCGAGAAGGATATCGTTCGTAACTCCATTCTCGATACAGGCAAGCGCATCGATGAGCGCGACACGAAGACCGTTCGCCCAATTGTTTCAGAAGTTGGCGTGCTGCCGCTTTCTCACGGGTCTGCGCTATTCACACGTGGTGAAACTCAGGGCCTGATCGTCTGCACACTCGGCACCGGATCTGACGAACAGATCATGGATCGGTTGGAAGGCGAGATGCGGGAACGCTTCCTGCTGCACTACAACTTCCCTCCATACTCTGTTGGTGAAGCTGGTCGTATGGGCCCTCCTGGTCGCCGTGAAATCGGCCACGGCAAGCTTGCATGGCGCGCGCTGCGCCCAATGCTGCCTGCCCACGAAGATTTCCCGTATACGATCCGCTGCGTTTCGGAGATCACTGAATCCAACGGTTCCTCCTCCATGGCGACTGTCTGCGGCAGTTCCCTTGCGATGATGGATGCGGGTGTGCCCTTGAAGGCTCCGGTCGCAGGTATCGCGATGGGCTTGATCAAAGAAGGCGACCGTTATGCGGTGTTGTCCGACATCCTGGGTGATGAAGATCATCTCGGCGATATGGACTTCAAAGTCGCTGGTTCAGAAAACGGCATTACGTCCCTGCAGATGGACATTAAGATCACGTCCATTACAGCAGAGATCATGCAGATTGCACTGGAGCAAGCTAAAGACGGCCGGCTCCACATTCTGGGCGAAATGTCTAAGGGCCTCGGCCACGCACGGACCGAAGTTAGCTCCAATGCACCACGCATCACGACGATGAAAGTGCCGCGGGAGAAAATTCGCGACGTTATTGGTTCCGGCGGCAAGGTCATCCGCGAGCTGGTCGAATTGACCGGCGCGAAGATCGACATTGAAGACGACGGCACGATCAAGATCGCGGCGACTGACCCAGCAGCAGCAGAGGATGCGCAGCGTCGCATTCATGCCATCGTTGCTGAGCCAGAAGCTGGCATGATCTACGACGGTAAAGTCGTCAAGATCATGGACTTCGGCGCTTTCGTGAACTTCCTAGGCCCCAAAGACGGTCTGGTGCACATCTCTGAGATGCGCCCGGGTCGGGTTCGCTCCGTGACCGATGTCGTCAACGAAGGCGATGCGGTTAAGGTGAAGTGCCTTGGTTTCGATGATCGTGGCAAAGTTCGCCTGACGATGAAGAACATCGATCAGGAGACTGGCGAAGAAGTCGAGCCAGCTGCTGAAGAAGGCTAAGTTTGAAGCAGGAATTCGGGGTGGCGCACTGGACGCGCCGCCCCGAATGTCCTACCTCAATTACGGTTAATACCAATACCTGATGGGTGACGTCCGCAGATGATCGTACAGCCTAAAATGATATCTGGCGCTGAGACCCTGCCCCTTGTTGAGGGCGGGAAGGGCGTGTCGGCAACGAATGGCGTCAGCGCTGGCGCTTGGGCGCGTGCTGGCGGCGTTGGTACGGTTTCCGCCGTGAATGCTGATAGTTTCACGGAAAATGGTGAACTTATACCGCAGCTCTATTTTGGCCGTACCCGCAAGGAACGCCATCAAGAACTGGTGGCCCATGGCGTACGTGGTGCGATCCACCAAGCGCGGACAGCCTATGAAAGTGCGAACGGTAATGGCCGTATCCACATCAACGTGCTCTGGGAAATGGGCGGCGCTGAGGAAGTGCTGCACGGTGCGCTTGCTGGTGCGAAGGGCTTGATTCATGGCGTCACATGTGGCGCTGGGATGCCTTACAAGATCGCGCAGATCGCTGCCTCATATGGCGTGCATTATTACCCGATTATTTCATCCGCTCGCGCATTCCGTGCGCTATGGAAGCGATCTTATCACAAGTTTGAAGACTGGCTTGGCGGTGTTGTCTATGAGGATCCGTGGCTTGCTGGCGGTCACAACGGCCTGTCCAATAGCGAAGATCCGTTGAAGCCCGAAGCGCCGCGCGCTCGTGTGGCTGAACTTCGCAAAGTCATGAACGCGGCTGGATTGAATGAAGTTCCAATTATCATGGCAGGCGGCGTTTGGCGCTTGGATGAATGGGCCGATTGGATTGATGATCCAGAGATTGCGCCCGTCGCATTCCAATTCGGAACGCGGCCTTTGTTGACTGAAGAAAGCCCGATTCCAGAAACTTGGAAGTCGCGCTTGCCTCATTTGAAGTCGGGCGACATTAGCCTCAATAAATTCAGCCCTACCGGTTTCTATTCGTCTGCTGTCCGCAACGACTTCCTAGACAGTCTAGCAGCGCGATCAGCTCGTCAGGTCGCTTATTCCGTTGATCCAGTTGGCGATCATGTTGTGGAATTGGCGGTTGGGGCGCGCGGTCGGAAGGTCTTCCTGACCGCACATGAGAAAGAGTTGGCTGAAGGCTGGATGGCCGAAGGCTATACAGAAGGCATGCGTACGCCTGACTCGACCATGGTTTTCGTGACACCAACGGCAGCGCGCGAAATCCATACGGACCAAGTTGCCTGCATGGGCTGCCTATCGCAGTGCCGGTTCTCAAACTGGTCAGAAGGCGAGAAGGGTACGACGGGGCGCAAGCCTGATCCGCGATCCTTCTGCATTCAGAAAACGCTTCAAGCGATCGCCCATGGTGAGCGGCCTGAAGACAACTTGATGTTCGCTGGTCATAACGCCTACCGGTTCTCTGAGGACCCTTGGTATGCGAACGGATTTGTGCCGACAGTCAAGCAACTCGTTGATCGTATACTGACCGGCCAGTAGGCAACTATTGGCGTTAAGCCAATTACTTCCTGCAAATAGCTGGAATTTCAATTCAACCGCGCTATCTTCTGTCTGTCTCTTATACACATCTCCGAGCCCACGAGACCTCTCTACATC
>CAJXVF010000247.1 GCA_913060845.1 uncultured Alphaproteobacteria bacterium
CGGCGGGAAGGGCGGCGCGGACTTTAACCCTAAGGGCAAGTCCGACGCTGAAATCATGCGTTTCTGCCAAGCGTTCATGACTGAGCTTTCCAAATATATCGGCCCGGACATCGATGTTCCGGCTGGCGATATTGGCGTTGGCGGTCGTGAAATCGGCTTCATGTTCGGCCAGTACAAGCGCATGACCAATCGCTTCAACGGCGTGCTGACAGGTAAAGGCCGTGAATTCGGCGGTTCCCTGATGCGCCCGGAAGCGACCGGCTACGGCGCTGTCTACATGCTGGAAGACATGCTTCACACGCGCGGTCTTGAGATTGAAGGGCATAAGGCCGTCATTTCCGGTTCCGGCAATGTGGCGACCCATGCGGCGGAAAAAATCATCCACCGTGGCGGCACCGTGCTGACACTCTCCGATTCTGGCGGGTTCATCTACGACAAGGACGGCATCACGCTTGAACGCCTCCAGTGGATCAAGGACCTCAAAGAAAAGCGTCGCGGTCGTATTTCCGAATATGCGGACGAGTTTAAAGGCACTGAATTCCATGAAGGTCGTCCCTGGAACGTCGCTTGCGACATGGCGCTGCCTTGCGCCACCCAGAACGAGATCAATGCGGATGAAGCTGAAGGGCTCGTCAAGAATGGCTGCATCGCTGTATCTGAAGGTGCGAATATGCCGACGACGATTGACGGCATTAACAAGTACCAAGCTGCGAAGATCCTCTACGGACCGTCCAAAGCTGCGAATGCCGGTGGCGTTGCCACGTCCGGCCTCGAGATGAGCCAGAATGCGGCCCACATCTCCTGGAAGGAAGAAGAGCTTTCCAAGCTGCTGCGTGACATCATGAGCAACATTCATGCTGCTTGCGAAGAGTACGGCAAAGAAAGCGACGGCTACATTGACTACATGAAGGGCGCAAACATCGCCGGCTTCCGCAAGGTTGCTGACGCCATGTTGGCCTTCGGCGCAGTCTAAGCTGTAACGGCTGAACACATTGCGTTGTTCTGCAGCGGCCGGGGTTCGAAAGAGCCCCGGCCGTTTGCTTTCCGGCTTGCTTTTTTTGACGAAGCCGCCACTTTTCAAAGTATGAAACAGGTCTTCAAAATATCTGCCGCATGCTTGGCGTTGACGCTGGCTGCACCCGCCTTCGCGCACGAAACCTGTCCCGCACCGGGCGAATGGTTCACGCCGGGCGCTGAGGTGCCAACTCGCGCCCGCGCCGCCATCGCGACTTTAGCAACGGCTGAAGTCGTGTTGCTGGGTGAGCATCACGGCGACAGGGACATCCATCTTTGGCAGGCAGTGACGGCTGCCGCCATCGCTAGTCAGCGCGGCCCCGTGCAATACGGCTATGAGATGTTTCCGAGAACCTCCCAGCCCGCACTCGACGCCTGGAGCCGGGGTGAAACCAGCCGCCATGGGTTTCTAGCCTCAGCCGGATGGACGGACGTTTGGGGCTTCACCGCTAACGCTTATGATCCCATTTTACGCTTGCCGCGCCTACAAAAAGCGCCTGCTATCGCGCTGAATGTTGACCGTGCGTTGATCCGGCGCGTCGGTAAGGAAGGCTGGGCGGCCGTGCCTGTGGCAGACCGTCTCGGCATTAGCGACCCGGCGGTGGCACTGCCGGAATACAAGACCAAGCTCGGCGAAATCCTTGGCATGAAAGCCAGCGGGGCCGCGCCGGAATTTAAAGAACGTCACGGGGATGGACACGGCGAAGGCAAAGCCGAAAGCCCTCACAAACCCGACGCTGCAAAGAAATCCCAAATGGCGGAACGCTTTATTGAGGCGCAATTGGTTTGGGACCGGGCGTTCGCAGAAGCCATCGCTGCAGCTTTGAAAGCAAATCCGGGCCAGCCCGTGATCGCCTTTATGGGCCGGGGACATGTGGATTATGGCCATGGCGTGAAACACCAATTACAGGACCTCGGCGTGACGAATGTCGCGACCGCAATCCCGCTTGATGGCGGCGAAGGCTGCCATTTGGACGCCGACGCGGCGGGCCGCCCGCTCGCGGACCTCGTCTACGGCCTGCCAAAACGCCACGAAGAGCCACAGCCTGCACCGCGCCCGAAGATCGGCGTGTTCATCGCCAATGCCGAAGGCGGCGGTGCCAGCATCACCCGCGTCTCACCGGACTCACCCGCTGAAGCAGCTGGCTTCATGGCTGGCGATGTGGTGTCGCTCGCTGCAGGCCAACCTGTCGCCCGCGCGGCAGACCTTGGTGCTGCGATCCGCCGTCATAGCTGGGGCGCATGGCTGCCATTCAGCATCACGCGCGATGGCGAAGCGATGGAGCTTCTGGTGAAGCTACCAGCATCGCCATCCAAATGAGGCGTTTAGCGGTGAGACGTATGTTGCGACGGATCTCACTAGGCCTTCTGGTGGTTTGCGCTGTTCTAGCGGGGCCTCTGACCAGCGCCGTATTGAAAGCGCCTGCTTGGGCAAACCAGGCCGTCGCGCAGGCGGTCGTCGATAAAGATGTCCGCTGGCAGATGCCAATTCGGCTTCGGTTCGATCCGAACGCAGGTCAGCTTATTGGCGAAGCACTAAGCCGCAGCGGAGAGAGCCTGCCACTCCTGATAACGCTACCCTCTTTGACCGAGACGGCTGATCCTTTTAGCGGCTATCTCGATCAATCCGGCGGGTTAGTCCCGGCTTCCCGCCAATGGCTGCCAGATCTAAAAGACGCTGCCGCCGGATGGATCGTCACGATCGAAACCCCGCCTGGGTATCTGGCAGTCCCGTATCCTGGCGGCACCGTGCAGCAAGCAGCTTCGGGCAACCTGACAACATTTGAAGCGCAGCCCTTAATCGCGCGCGCACCACTCATCATTGGCAAATTTGACCTAACGGAGCGCGAGGCTAACGGTGTCACGCTCAGCACGTTCTTTACCAAGCAGAACGCGCCGCTGGCTGACAGCTATCTGGATGCTGCTGGCGAAGCCATTGCCAGCTTGAGCGACCGGATCGGGCCTTATCCTTATGAAGCGTTTTCCGTTGTGGAGAGCCCGCTGCCGGTTGGGATCGGCTATCCCGGCTTCACGCTTGTTTCTGGCCGCATTCTGCCGATGCCGTTCATGCGTGGACGTTCGCTTTGGCATGAAATCGCCCATGTCTGGTGGGGTAATGGCGTGTTCGTGGATTATGAGCGGGGCAATTGGGCAGAAGGCTTTGCCGCGTTTTTCGCCGATTACGCGCTGGCCGAAGCCTCCGACAAAGGCCGCGAACACCGCTACGACTGGCTACTCGAATATGATGCGCTACCGGGGTCTGCCGACTACCCGCTCCGCCAATTCGTCACGAAAAGCCACGGCCAATCTCAGGCGATTGGTTATGGCAAAGCAGCGATGGTTTTGGTGATGCTGCGGGAGAAAATCGGTCTGCAGGCATTCGATGCTGGTGTGAAGCGCTTCTGGCGGGTGAACAAGTTCAAAACTGCCAGTTGGACAGAGATTGAGGCGGCGTTTCAAGCAGATACGCCCATGCCGCTTGGACCGTTCTTCCAACGCTGGCTTGATGAACCAGGCGCGCTTGCTGCAAATGCTGCCGACACAGATTTCCTGACATTTCGTAGCTTGGCGCAGAATGAACGCATCCAAACTCTCCGCAGTCTCTCAAGTGCCGCCGCAGTCACAATTGAAGCATTGCCTGGTGCACCAGCATCCAAAGACATTGGCAAACTGAACGCTCCGGGCGGTTTGCCTGTGTTGATCGGGTCGCGCGCCGCGTTGCAGGATCGCGTCGCCAAGATGCCACCCGCCGGTGTCGCCGCGATATGGGCGACCCAGGACAAACAAGGCCGAGACGTCATTGCCATCCATGCGCCGGACGCCCGTACCTTGGCCAGCCTTGTCGCTAGATCACGGCATTATGGACGCTGGTCCTGGCTGGTCGTGCAAGAGTCAGGGCGGCCGCAACGAGGGCGGTGGGAGATTGGTGAGTGAGGGTGTGATGACCCGAAGGCGCCACCCTCACCCTGATTCCTCTCCCTCCGCTGGAGGGCGAGGGGACCCTCACGAAGTCCGCGTTGTTTCCTTTTAGAACCCTCGCCCCCCAACGGGGGGAGAGGGCAGGGCGAGGGGAGTGACTGCGGTCTCGTGAGGCAGCCTCTAAGCCGCAATCGGCGGGCCGTCGCCCACAATCGTTGTGCGATGCATGACCCGGCGTTCGGTTGGGTCATGCGGTGTCACCAAGTGCATGGTGCAGCGGTTGTCCCAAAGCAGCATGTCGTGCGGCGACCACGTGTGGCGGTAGACGAACTGCTCCTGCTCGGCGAAGTCTGTTAGCTCTTGAAATAGCGTCATCGCGGCATCGTCTTCCATGCCTTCGATGCCGTCATTGTAGATCGGGCTGATGTAGAGCGATTTCCGGCCCGTTACAGGATGCACGCGCACCATTGGTTGCCATACGGCAGGCATGGATGCGCGTTCTTCATCCGTTGGTTTGCGGGCCGCTGCGATCCGGCTCAACATTTCGAAATCATGACGCGCGCGCTTGCCCTCAACCTTGGCCTTCAAGCTTTCAGGCATGGCGTCATAGACGGCATACATATTGATAAAGCAGGTCTGGCCACCGGTCCGGCTGATCTCGATCCCGTGCAGAAGCGAGCCCATGGCTGGGTTCGGGCGATAGCTCGAATCCGTATGCCATTTCCGTGCACTGCCAAGCTGCTGCATCGTTGGATGCTTTGGCTCCATGATTTGATCATTGTCGTCCACATTAGAAACGCGGAAGATTTCTGGCACGCGGCTGGACTTGATGATGTTCTGGTGGAATACCTCTGGCTCGCCAAAGGCATGGGTAGCTTTGACGTGTTCTTCGTCTGTCAGCGGCTGGTCTGGGAAGACCAGGATGAGGTGCTCCATCCAGGCTGCGTTGAGTTCGGTTTTGCGTTCGGGCGTAATCGGGTCGCGAAAATCCAGGCCAGAGACGCTGGCACCCAATGCGCCGCCGAATGGTTTGACGGTAAGTTCCATGGCTTGGCCCTCCTTATTCTTCCACAAACTCAAAGCCCATAGCGCGGGCGTGATAGAATAAGCCGCCATCTTGAATAACTGTCTCTTATACACATCTCCGAGC
>CAJXVF010000248.1 GCA_913060845.1 uncultured Alphaproteobacteria bacterium
CGAGATGTAGAGAGGTCTCGTGGGCTCGGAGATGTGTATAAGAGACAGCTTCAGGCGTCAGTGCGGATGCAAGGCGTGTTTTGGCATTCTCCAGATCCTTGATCGGGATAACGCACCATATCCCACTCACCCAATTGGTCCCGGCGGCTGCCCACCGACAATGGAGTGGATGAAGTAGGCATAGGCAGCGCCCGCAACCAGGTTGATCATCAAGTAGAACCGCTGAACGTCCTCTACCTGGACTTCACCTTGGCGGGATTTCCAAACCGCGTACATCTTGGTCAGCGGGTTCACAGAAAACATCTGGCAGCCAAATGTTAGCAGCGCCACTTGAACGCCCCAAGCATTATAGGCAATAGCGGCGGGTGCGGCCCAAACCAGAATGCGCAGAAATTTGAAGGTATCGTTCATGGCGCACGCATCGCGAGTTCGATCCAGTCGTTCAAGTCTTCGTCCAATTCATGGCCAACGGGGGAGACAGTGATAATTCCAGGCATTTGTTCTTCAGCCGATGGATCCGCTCCATTACGAGACAGCGCTTCGGCCGCTGCATCCGGCGACATCCTGAGCAGCAATTGATCTTGCACGACGCCAAGGCGCATCGTGCCAGACTGGTAGAACATCAACCCTCCCAGCATCTCCCGCTCATCAGCCCCGCCATAAGGCGTCAGGGCGTGGCGAACACGGTCAGCGAGGGCGTCATCATAGGGCATATGCAGCTATTGTTTCAGGCAATTCAGATTGGCAGGGTACGAGCATGACAGTCTCGCAAGATCATCGCATCATCGCAATGTGGTCCGGCCCGCGCAATGTCTCCACGGCGTTGATGTACAGTTTTGCGCAGCGACAGGACTGTGTGGTCTGGGATGAGCCCTATTACGCAGCTTGGTTAGCTAAAACTGGCCAAGACCACCCCATGCGGGATGCTGTTCTTGGTGCAGGACCGGTCGCGGCAACCGATGTTGCGGCACGGGTGCTTGAACGGCCTAAGGGTGAGGCGTCCGTTCATTATCAGAAGCATATGGCGCATCACATGCTACCAGCTTTTGACTTGGACAATTGGTTCAGCCACGCAACCCATGCTTTTCTGATACGTGAGCCAGCGTCTGTTCTGGCGTCATATACCCAGAAATTTGAGGACGTCAGCTTAGATTTACTTGGCTACCCGCAATTAGCGGCTTTGTTTGATCGGGCCGCCGATGCACTTGGCCACGCGCCCCCGGTTATTCGCGGCAGCGACATTCAGCAGGCACCGGAACCGTCACTGGTGATGTTGACGAACGCCCTGGACCTAGCTTTCGACCCCGCAATGCTGAATTGGCCAGCAGGGCCGAAGCCTTATGACGGCGTATGGGCGCCCCATTGGTATGATCGGGTTTGGGCCACATCACGATTTGACGGCCCGGCAAAATCAGCCACGCCATATCTACCCGCACGTCTTGCACGGATCGCTGACCAAGCGCAGCCGCTTTATGAGCGGCTTGCCGCACACGCGCTTTCTATCACCCCATAACACCTGCAATCCAAAAAGAAACCGCCGCCCTGGAGTGATCCAGGGCGGCGGCTCTTTAGTGTGCCGTCTCTAGCAGCCCGAAGCCTGCTGGAGCGTTTTATCCGGCGCTGACTTACTTGGTCAGGCGGATTTCAACACGGCGGTTCTTCTGCTCACGTACACCGTCGCCGGTGGCGACAGCTGGATCGCTTTCGCCAACCGCACTGGCGGTAACGCCATCACGGGAAACGCCGATCAGCTCGAGCGTATCGACAACCGCTTTGGCGCGGCGAGCCGAGAGGTCCAAGTTGTACTGTTCAGCGCCCGACGTATCCGTGTGGGCGGTCAGCAGCATCTGGGAGCCTTTGAGCTTGGAGGCAGCTTTCTCAGCCTTGTTGATTTCCAACTGGCCTTCGTAAGTGATCTCGTTGCTGTCAAACGGGAAGTAAACAATCCAAGGACCCATGGCAGGCATTGGCTTAGGAGCCGGAGCTTTAACTTCCAGGGCGTTCATGCCGTCCCAGAACCAATCGCGGCACCATTTGATGTCTGCAGGTTGGATGTTTTCTTCAGCTTCCTGCATCCAGCAATCAAAGCCAGCCTGGGCTTTGGCAGCAGCAGCAGGGTTGCTTTCGCGCGCGCCGCTATCAAGTGCGGAAACGAGCAGAGCACGCGCAGACGTAAGATCGCCAACATATTCAGCTGGCAGATCACGGTCTTCAATAGCCTGCGGGGCTGGGGCGTCGCCGCCAGCGGTCTGCAGGGCGCGTTGACCGAAGAAGTCTGCGTCCGTCCAATCTTGCTCATCCGCTTCCATTTTGGCGAGCTTCTGGTAGTTAGCCGTCAGCGCATCATTGAAAGCTGGGCCGTTCGATGTGGCGCTCATGCCAGCATCGTAGAACTGCGCGCAAGCGCCGAGGCCGAGGCCGAGGCCCGCAACCGTAATCATTTTACCGAGACGTAGAAACATAGTGTCCCCCTTTTTGTTGGGTCGGTTTTCCAATTCGCATATTCGTTCGGCCTTCGAGAAAGGCGCGACCGCATCGTTTACAGTCCGAGATTCAGAAGTCTAACAAAGAACTCAAGCGCGAATCAATTCGACTATTGAAGCCTTGTAAGCCGAAACTGTGGCTATGAAAAGCCTTTGTCAGGACAAAGGTTCCGGGAATTGTGCCGAATTAAAGAATAAATCGCGCATCGCGGCACCTTCCGGCGCAAAGATCGTACCATCTTTACCTCGCTTTAACCCTAACGCCTGCCAGAGCGGCCTGATGTCGAAATCAGAAGGAGATGCATAGCGCGCGTGCAGGTCCGACATGATGGGCTTGCCAAGCGCCTCATCACATATGCGCATCAGGTTCTGGATGCTTGTGCGCTGGGAGGCATCGCCGAGCTGCCGTCGAAAAGCGCGAAAACAGGGTGCTAATCCATCTGGATGGCCCAACTTCGCCGTCTCATATTGCGCCAGAAGAAAGAATAGCGCGCCAGACCAATAAGGATGACCGCGCCCATCCAGGCCTTCGGTATTGAGGGCCGCAGCACCCGTGGGCATCGCCCGCACCCGTTCATCCCATACGGCGCGGCGCGGAATGGCACCACCAAGGCCACGGATCAGCGGCTCCAGATATGTGGCCATGCCTTCCATGAACCAGGGACGCCGCGCAGGCGCGAACGGAGCGCCCACATGGACCAGTTCGTGGGTCAGCACCCAATCCTTCTCGTGTAGGAATTTTGGCGAGTCTTGCTTAGAAATCCGCATCAATAAAGTCGGTCCACCGCCACCGCGCACGCGCCCGAACGGGTCATTCACACGCCGGTGGGGTGTAACTGCGACCAAAAGATTGTCAGCCGGGAACCCACCCCAATAGCGCCCAACAAGCCCAGCGAAGCTCGTTATCCAAGCCGTGATCGCCACATCATCCATAGCGAACCCGTCATCCAAAACGGCGACAGTGATTTCTGCTTGGCGCGCGCCTGTGCGACCGGGGTCCGTAAACGCGCCGGGACCGGGCGTCATAACCTGCATTGGCTTGCGGTCCGTAAAGACAGTGTAGCCGCCGAACGCCCAATCTTCGCGGGTGATAGCACCCCCTGCATGGGGTAGGCGTTCCGCCGTGAGATTATGCAGGAACAGAATGCCAGATGCGTTCTTGGGGTCTTCAACAATCGGAAGCGGAACTGTTCCGTCCGTCGCCATTGGGATGCCAAGCCAGGCATCCACTGGCGCCATCACACCTCGAGGCGTTGCGGTGAAATCAGCCGAGCTGGCGGCACTGGCCAATGCACCGAGACGGGCTGCGTAAGTCAGCCGACCGTCATCAAGCCGTCGCCAGTCTGCATAATCCTCGCCGCCATAGGCGACGGCGAAATCTTTGGGCAGCATATTTTCCGTACATCCGATTGTGACGTCGACCACAAGCGAGCGCAAGTCATTCGCCATCCGGGGCGAGACGATATAGGCGCATTCAGGCTGAGTTGCATGAGCCGAGCCCATCGGAAAGAGAGCTGCAGGAAGCAGGAATGCGAGCCCCGTCGCCATCCGGCTAAGGCATTAGTGCCAATTCATCCATTTTCTCCTGGCATGCCTGGCGCATCTGCAAAGACACGCCGAATTTCAGTGGTTAGGTCCACCATCGTGGCATCCAAAATAGCAGCGCCTTTTGCTGCGGTTGCCAAAGTAGGATTCCCCGTAGCGCCCTCGCTGGACTGCTCGCCTGGGCCAGGTGGGCGACCATTCGCGAGACGGATCGGCTGCGAAATGCGGGCACTGCTGGGCGTTCCCTTTGCAGTCGGCGGATCGGCTGGGGCAGGGTGCGCTTTCGTTAGGTCCACCAGATCGGGCCTGAGCGCCAACATCAAGGATGTTTCCCGCTCATCCGCATGGCCGCCAGACGCGTCATCCAGCACGGCATCTGCACTCCGCCCGAACAGCCGAAGATGCGCCATCGCTGGACGGACCCCGGTTTCTGCATAAATCGTGTGGCTGGCGACAGTTACAGGTGCCTCTGTCGATACGCCGCCGTTCATCATTAGCAAGCGCGAGACGCCATGATCGATCAAGCCGCGCATCAGCGTGACCAGCAAATCCTCAAATTGACGCGCAGGGATATGCTGGCTGGCCGGATATTCAACGAACGCCGGATAGAAGCCGAAGCCCACTGTCGGCGCGACCAACACCGGTAACGTCTCCGCCAGCCTACGCCCAAGCGCTTCAACGGTGATTGCGTCTGTGCCGAGCGGCAGATGCGGCCCATGCGCCTTCGCAGCTGCACCAATCGGCAGCACGACAGGATGGCCCGCGCGAATGCGATTTGCCGCCTCGGTCCACGGCAGGTCAGCCATGATAGCACCCGGCCCATCGCCTATGTCTCTTAACCCCAAGTTAACGCCTCCATTGGGAAGGATTAGACCGTAAATTGCTGATAACGGCTAATGACACACTCGTGACCTCACGCAGCCGTTATTGGCGGGTTACTAGCTTCCACCCTTATCTCATATCCAGAGCGAGGGGCAGAATGCTCGCCACGCTTTCCATCTAGAGCGGATTTGGATTTGATTGAATCGTTTGGGATTCCCTTGGTAGGGAATA
>CAJXVF010000249.1 GCA_913060845.1 uncultured Alphaproteobacteria bacterium
CCTCTCTATTCGTCGGCAGCGTCAGATGTGTATAAGAGACAGGGCTTTTGATCATTGGTGACGAGAGCGGCACAGCACCACCAATGCTTTCGGTACTGTCTGATAATCCTGGCCAGCCGTTTGCATTTATGTCCGGACCGGAAGGCGGCTTTGCGCCAGGTGAGCTTGACGGACTGGATGATCTCCCCTTTGTTGCAAAGGTAGGGCTTGGCCCGCGCGTGCTGCGCGCCGAAACTGCTGCTATCGCTGGGCTAACGCTCGGGCAGGCGGCGCTCGGTGATTTCAAGGCGTCGCGCGGCTAAGGCGTTCGATAGGTTAAGGAATTCAGGTACATGGCGGCGCCTCCAAGCTCGGGCGGAGACCCGATTACTTCCAAGCAGCAGCTTGTGGACTGGTTCGCAGTCGGCTCAAAGCCGAAAAGCGACTGGCGCATCGGCACGGAGCACGAGAAGTTTATGTTCCGGCTGAGTGATTTTAGCCGGCCAGCATATGAGGGGCCGGATGGCATTGGTGCCATTCTGAACAGCCTTGCGGATAAGTTCGGATGGACACGCTTGAAAGAAGGCGGCAAAACCGTCGCTCTGACGCGAGACGGCTGCAATGTCACGCTGGAGCCTGGCGGGCAGTTTGAACTCTCCGGCGCGCCAGTTGAAAACCTGCACCAGACTTGCTCCGAAGCGAATGCGCACCTGAATGAGACACGTGAAGTGTGTGCAGAGCTTGGGCTTGGCATGCTGGGCGTCGGGTTTGATCCGATTTGGACCCGTGCCGAAGTGCCTTGGATGCCCAAGGGCCGCTACAAGATTATGCGGGAATACATGCAGAAGGTCGGCACGCGCGGCCTCGATATGATGCAGCGCACCTGTACGATCCAAACGAACTTGGATTTCGGCAGTGAAGCCGACATGGTTGAGAAATTTCGCATAAGCTTGGCGCTACAGCCGCTGGCGACAGCTTTGTTCGCAGATTCGCCCTTCGTTGAAGGCAAGCCAACGGGCCGGGTGAGCGAGCGGTCTTTCGTTTGGACGGATACAGATCCAGACCGCTGCGGCATGCTGGAATTCGTATTTGAGGATGGTTTCGGCTTCGAGCGCTATGCCGACTACATGCTCGACGTGCCGATGTATTTCGCCTTCCGCAATGGCGACTATATGGATGTTTCCGGTGAGAGTTTCCGGAAATTCATGAAGGGCAAGCTGCCCCAACTTCCTGGCGAAGAAGCCCATATGGGTGACTGGTCGGATCACATTACGACGGCATTCCCGGAAGTGCGTATGAAGCGGTTCCTGGAAATGCGGGGCGCAGACGGCGGGCCATGGGCAAGCATTTGCGCACTATCGGCCTTCTGGACGGGTCTTTTGTATGATGATGCAGCGCAGAAAGCAGCGCTGGCACTCATCTCCGACTGGACATCTGAAGATAGGCTGATCTTGCGCGATCAAGCACCGATCACTGGCCTCAAAGCCAAGGTTGCGGGCCGCAGCCTCCAGGATGTGGCTAAGGATGCGCTGGCCATTGCGCGTGATGGCTTGAATGCACGTGCCTGCCTGGATACATCGGGCAATAATGAAGCGCATTTCCTTGGACATTTGGATTCTGTTGCGGAATCTGGAATCACACCAGCAGAGGCAAAATTGGCGCTCTTCAATGGCGCCTGGGGCGGCGATGTCCGTAAAATCTATGGAGAATTTGCCTATTAGGGGCTGATTGGCGTCGATCTGTAATAGCGGTCACATCCGCTTTGTAGCGGCGGTCACATGCAATTTCCCCAACAATGGCCATATTGGAATTGTGCGTGGCGAGACGGCGCTAAGAGGGTTCGCCCGGGAAGTTCAGACGCCGCCCACGTGTAGGTCGTTGACCGTTCTTCGGAACGGTTGGGCGCTCGAAGCGCGCTAAGTCCCGCCACGGGGCGACTTACATGGTTCTGGACTTGCGGACGGTAACCTAACGGTTATCGTCCGTTTCCTTTTGTGGGCTCTCGTTTTTCCAAGATCGCTTCAACAACACATCGGGCAAGGGCGTCTGTAACCCCAGGATCGGTCGCTGGCAAAGCGGTTGATATCTATGACTGGCAGCACTTTGCAGAGTTTGATTGGCTAAGCGGCCACAATCTCAAGCATCTTCTTGCAGCAGGTGCGGCGGCAATGGCTGTTCCCTCTCGCCGTCATTCCTGAACGTTGGCGAATTCCAGCATCGCTGCCAATAGCGTATCTGCGCCGGCGGCGATGTGTTCGGGGCTGGCGTATTCAGCTTCATTGTGGCTGATGCCGTCGGTGCAAGGGATGAAGATCATGGCGGTGGGGGCGACGCGGTTCATATGGACGGCATCGTGCCCAGCGCCAGACATGATTTCCCGCCAACCGTGGCCATGGGACTCTGCGCCATTACGAATTGCATCCACACATTCTTGTGCGAATACAGTGGGTTCTGAAAACCAGCTTTCTTCAAGCTCGAACCCGCAGCCGGTTTCTGTGTAGAGCTGCTCTGCGGCGGCGCGCAGCTCTCTGTCCATGGCATTTAGCTCATCCGTTGTCGGGTTCCGCATGTCGATCGTGAACTCAACCCGGTCTGGGCATACGTTGGGGGAGCCGGGAAACGCTTGGGCCAAGCCAACGGTGCAGCGGCCTTCGTCGCCACGACGGCGCATGATGGCATCAATTTCAATGAACAGCTTTGATGCAGCCGTCAGCGCGTCCTTGCGGTTCTGTGGGGGCGTTGTGCCAGCGTGTCGGGCCTCCCCCAGAACGCGGCCCTTATACCAGCGCATTGCCTGCACGCCTGTAACAACGCCGATGGATTTGCCTTCATTTTCCAGCATGGGCCCTTGTTCGATGTGGCACTCAAAGAACGCCTTCACCGGGCGCTGTGCACAGGCGACGTCGCCTTTGTAACCGATCCGTTCAAGCTCGCCGCCGAGCGTTGCGCCGTCTACATCTTCAATGGCGTAGGCATCAGCTTGCTTGAAGGTGCCGGAAAACACGCCTGAGCCAACCATTGGCGGTGGGAAGCGGGACCCTTCTTCATTGGTCCAGTTGACGACTTCAATCGGATGCTCGGTCTCAATACCCAAGTCGTTCATTGTGCGGACAGCTTCGAGCGCTGCCAGCACGCCAAATATCCCGTCGAAACGCCCGCCCGTTGGCTGTGTATCCAGGTGACTGCCCGTCATAACTGGGGGCAAGCTATCGTTCTTGCCAGGACGGCGCGCGAACATATTGCCCATGGTGTCGATGCTGACTGTCATGCCTGCTTCCTCACACCAGCGCTTGAAGAGGTCACGACCCAGCTTGTCGTCATCCGTTAGCGTTTGGCGATTATTGCCACCAGCGATGCCAGGGCCGATCTTCGCCATTTCCATATGCATGTCCCAAAGGCGGGTCGGATTGATGCGAAGATTACGGGCGGTCATGACGATGCTCCTGATTGACGTTTGCGGGCAGCATAACCGAGCGGCCCTGCGGTGACGATCCATGTGTACAAGCCGCTAACAGCAATGGTGTAGCCCGCCAGATAAAGCGCCTGTGTTGGGAAGGGGGCGCCCATGTCGATGAGAATGCCGGTTAAGCCAGGCCCAGCAGCACTGGCGAACACCATAACTGAATGCACAAGCGCCTTAATGGCACCGATATGCTGCGTCCCGTAAATCTCTGCCCAAAGTGCGGTTTTCACCGACATGCCGAAGCCGGTAGCGATGCCGAGCAACATAAAGACAATTTCTATCGTCCAGGGAGATGTTCCGAATGACAGGGCAATCAGCGCAGCGCCCATCGGCAACAAGTAGAACGGCAGGGAGGCTCGCGCGCTGAATTTATCTACTACGAATCCGCCAACGATTGAGAAGCAGAGCGATGTCAGCCCATAGAGCCAATAGCTGTTGGTGAAGCTCTCAAGTTCCCAGCCTTTCACTTCTGCGATGTGGCTTGGCAGGAAAAAAATGGATGTGCCGATGAAACTTGGCGCGACTAGGCCTGGCACTAGCAGCCAGAAGAGCGGCTCCTTGATAACGTCGATCCGCCGCCATTGCTTGCCGTCAATGCCGGCTGGCGGCTTGAAGTTGCTGTGGGCCGCATTGGTTGGACGGTCTCGGGCCAAGAGCACAAAAAGGAGCGGTGCCACACCCAAGGCCAGAATCGCAGCACCGCCAACCCATACCGTCCGCCAATCGCCTGTTGAGAGGACCAAAACGGCGGTTGCAGGTGCAATGGCTTGGGCTGTTGGGTAGCCAAAGGATGCAATGGCGATAGCGCGGCCACGGGTGCGATCAAACCAGCGGGCCATGCAGGTCGCTGAAAGGTGGCTCATCATGCCTTGCCCGAATAGGCGGAGGCCGAAGATAACGAACACGAGCATGGTCCAAGATGAAACCATGGACATGGCAATGCAGACGCTCGCCAGGCCGAGAGTAACGATCACTGCCAAAGGCCTTGCGGACATGATATCCGCCAACCGGCCTAGCTGAATGATGACGGCAGCGCTGGCTAATGTGCCGAACATGTAAGCTGCGCCAAAGTCCCCATCCGTCAGGCTGAATTCTTCGCGGATGGATGCGCCGAATACGCCAATGAAGAACGTCTGTCCAAAGCACGACCCTAGCGCCAGCACGAACCCGGCGGCGAGCCATCGAGCATTGCTCAGGATGAAGGACAGCGTGGACATGGTCGGACTATACGCCCTCTAAATGCGAAACCCCGCTGCAGTGATGCAACGGGGTTTCAGAATTCAACGGTGTGGCGGCGCTATTGTGCGTCCGCAGCAACCTGCATTTTGACGATTGTGTCAGGGTCTTGCACGGCACCGTTCATAGCTTGATGTCCAAGCTTGATGCGGTCGACATGCTCCATGCCTTCCACGACCTGACCCCATACGGTGTATTGGCCATTCAGGAATGAGCCTTGTTCGAACATGATGAAGAACTGGCTGTCGGCACTGTTCGGGTTCTGGGAGCGCGCCATGCCCATTGTGCCACGCTCAAATGGGACACGGCTGAACTCGGCATCGATGTTCTGGCCAGAACCGCCCGTACCATCGCCATCCGGATCACCGGTCTGGGCCATGA
>CAJXVF010000250.1 GCA_913060845.1 uncultured Alphaproteobacteria bacterium
TCAGAGCGCTTCGAGGAATGCCAAGAGTTCGTCACCCGGTCGATATCGTCCGCCCGTCTGGCCAACCGGCTTTGTCAGAGCCATCGCCCTTTCTTTCAGTTCGATATCGGCGTGGATGTAGACCTGTGTCGTCTCAATCGATTCATGGCCCAACCAAAGGGCGATAATCGTTCGGTCAACACCGCTCTGTAGAAGCTGCATTGCGGCGGTATGGCGCAAGACATGGGGGGTGACGCGCTTCAATCTGAACGTCGAACTGGTCAAGGCGGCGGTGGCCGCGTGCTTCCGAACGATCCGTTCAACCGCGTCTCGGCTCAAGCGCGCGCCCCGGATCGTCGCAAACAAGGGGTCGCTGGGGCCGACGTCAATCTGGGCAAGCCAGGCTTTCAAAGCATCCCGACTGTCTGTCCGAAGCGGTGTCGCGCGTTCCTTGCGGCCTTTACCCATGCATCTGAGGTGCGCTCCGGTGCCGAGCTCGACATCGCCAACGCGCAGGCCGATCACCTCTGATACGCGCAAACCGGTCTGTAGCATTGTGAGGAGCAACACCCGATCACGCCGCCCAAACCAGGTCGTCTGGTCAGGCGCCTTCAGTAAGGCCTCAATCTCGTCACGAGTCAGGAAGTCCACGACGCGTTTTTCGTGCCGTTTGGACGGCATCGCCAGCACCTTCTGGCAATGATGCAGCAACTGGGGTTCACAGCCCGCGACGTATTTGAAGAACGAACGGATCGCTGCCAGCCGCGTGTTCCGGCTTCGCGCGCTATTGCCGCGTTCATCCTCGCAGAACGTCAAGAACCGCCCGATGATGTCGGCATCGATGTGGGCTAAATGCAGCTCAGTCGGCGGCAACCTGGTCTCTGCTGTCGCGTATTTCAGCAAGAGCCGGAAGGTGTCGCGATAGCTGGCGATCGTGTTTGGGCTGGCCTGCATCTGGGTCAACAGCCGCTCGGTGAAGAACCGTTGCACGTAGACGGGCAATGGATAGGTCACGATCATGATGCGCCCTCCAGTACCCGCTGCTCTGCTCGTGCTGCGGCCAACTGCATCAGCTCGGGTACGGCCTCGATGTACCAGAACGTATGCTTGGGCTCGGAATGGCCGAGATAGGTGCTGAGCTTGTACATTTCGGCCTCGATGTCCCGGCCATCCCGGAACCAGTCCAGGATGGTGTGAACAGCAAATGTGTGCCGCAAATCATGGATTCGGGGACCATGACCGTGGCGGTTGAAGGCTTGCGATGACCGTAGGCCGATATTTCTGCTGACCTGTGCGAAGTTGTAGCGTGCCCCGCAATCTCCTGCCGGTTCGCCATCTTCCTTGATGAAGAACCGTGGCGATTGCCGCGGTACCAGCCGATCCCGCAACTCGGCATAGCGGGCAAGCCGATGGGCGGTGTCACCGTTGACGGGCAACTGCCGATCCTTACCATTCTTCGTGTTTCTGAGCGTGAGCACGGCGCGGTCAAGATCGACGTCCTGCTGATCCAGAGACAAAGCTTCGTTCACCCGCATGCCCGTCACCGCGATCAAGCCGAACAGGGTCTGCCACAAAGCGGCCCGAAGGCCATATGGTGACGGCAGCCGCCCGGCTTCGGCGACAAGATCTGCGATCTGACTGGGCGCATAGATGTAGGGGACACGCCTTCGGTATCGGCCGATGACGAGTTGGCTGGACGGGACCTCGGTCCGATCGTCGTGCTCTGCAAGCCAAAAGGCGAACCGGCGCACCATGCCAAGGCGATGAGACCATGTGTTGTTGTCCGCACTGCCGTAGTTTGCCTTCCAATCAAGGAACAAGGGCGTCGAGATGATATGGAACCCGTTGTCGTCGGCAAAACTGACGAACTTGCGGAGGACCCGTTCATCGAAGGAGAGGTCAAATCCCATCGAACGCCGAAGGGCCAGATATTCATCAAGTTGTTGGGAAAGCCTCTTCATCGCACTTCCTCCGCCGTTGGCCAGGGACGCGAGATCGAGCGCAAAGCATCGACATCATGTTGCGCATAGATTGTCGTGTTCATCGCAGACCGGTGTCGCAGCACATCCCCGATCTCGGTAAGCGACGCGCCCTTTCGCAGCATGTCGGTGGCCAGGCTGTGCCGCAGAATGTGGGTGCCTATATAGGCTTGTGGCGGACTGATCCCGGTCGCGTCATAGGCGTCTCGCAAAATCCAGCGAAGGATTTGAGCGTCCTTGAACCTCTTGAACGGCGGTTTCACCGACACGAACAGCGCGCGGTCTGGGCCCCGGCGCTCATTCTTGATGTAATCGACAATCGCCTCACCAATCTCCGCCGACATCGGCATCCGATCATGCAATTGCCTCTTGCCACGGATCAGGATTTCACCAGCACGCCAGTCGATATCGTTCAGTTCTATCGCCGTCACCTCTGGGGGCCGGAGGCCCAGCCGGGCGATCAGCATCAGCATTGCATAGTTGCGTCGGCCCGTTTTCTTGTGGCCGCGCACCACCTCAATGAGCCGGTTGACCTGTTCCGGCTCCAGATACCTCGGAATGCCCGTCGGTTTCGGCTGCCGCGCCTTCGGCACGGCGCTGCTCAGGTTTCGCTCCGTCTTTCCGCTCCAAAACAGGAACTGGAAGAGGTTACGCAGATGTGACGGACCGGTCTTGTCACGCGGCGCATTTTGCGCCTCACGCAATCGAAGGATGAACCCGGTGATGTCGTCAGGCTTGATCTTGTTGAGATCGCCTAAACCCGTGCCGAACTTCGCGGTCAGGAACCGGTCATAGAACCGCAGGCAGTGGTAGATTGTGTCCTCGGACAGACCGCGCTGGACGCGCAGGTACGTCTCGTACTCCCGTTTGAGCACAGCCCTTGGCGACATGTCGAGCGGCGGTATAGGGCGCGCTGGAGCGGATGCATTCTCGATCAGGTAATCCCTGAACCGATTAAGTCGGTATAGGCAATGCTTCTTATCTTTCGCCGACGCGGCGTCGACGATTGGACGCGCAAGCTGGTCCATAAGCTCATCAGTTAAGTCAGCAGGGGTGAGTTTTGCCGATACCAGGGCCTCCCTGAGCGCTTGTGCATTCGATCTGTATTTATCAATCGACCCCTGGCTGTACCCTTCGGATTCGATGACTTCGGCGAAGTGGTCAGCATGGTTGATCCGGTTTGGCAAAGATCGGTTCGCGCGAGATGGTTGCGTTTTCATAAGCTTTTCCTTCAGTTGGTTGAAGGTTGTGCTTATGCCAGATCACCGAAGCGGACGCTCACGGGGCGAGGATAGATCAACACAATGCGGGACAAAGGGTGCCTTCGCTGCGGTTGCGCCAATGGCGGCATTTGCGCTTAGAAGTCTTTTGTCGAAACTGTCTCATTCTTTTGCGTTCGCTCCCATTGCGCAATAAGTGCATCCCCTTCGCCCTTAAAATTATCGAGCATAAAATTGCCGTCGGCGATACGGTCTATGCGAAAGTGGCGCAGGCTTTGACGCAACTCACACCACGCCACGATCATGACGTTGTCCACATAGTAGATGAGAACAAGCGGCCAGATGATACGGCTGGTTTCGCGCGCGTCCGCATCTCGATAGAAAATCTCCAACTTGGTTTCCGCACGGATCGCAGCGCGAAGACGTGACAGATCTATCGGTGGCTCACTCTCGACTCCCCATGATGAAGTGACCAGCTTTCGTGTCCCCGGTGCCGCCTCATGCAGTTTTCGTGAGGCCCGCCCTGCTGCGCGCCACAAACCTGGATCGCCCGTGCGTGCTACAAGGCTGAGACCTACTGCAATGGCCTCGGCTTCATCGACGTCCAGGTTGATCGGGGGAAGATCATAGCCCTTTCGCATAACATAACCGACACCGGGCTCGCCCAAGATAGGGGTCTGCATGGCCTGCAGGCTGGCAATGTCTCTATAAACGGTCCTGACCGACACTTCGAGGACCGTAGCAAGATCCCGCGCCAAAAGTGGTTTCTTGGCGTCGCGCAAAAGCTGAATAATCTCGAAAAATCGTGTCGTTTTGGATGGCATGTCCACTCACTTCTTTTTGCCCAGCATGAAATACTGCTGACATACAGGTGTCAGTAGTCGTCCGCTATTCATTCATAAACAATGCAAGGCGGCATCCTGTGAAAATGATCGATACCAATCAAAGAAAAGCAGGCATTGTCCTCGTGGCGGTCTCCGCGATTGTCTTTAGTTCTGCTGGTGTTTTCACCAATGGCGTTTCAACAGACCCATGGGAGATTATCTTCTGGCGAGGGGCTGCAGCGGCGACGTTTACGCTGATCTATCTGGTGTTGCGCGGCGCGCTTCTTGCGGAAATCAGGGCATTCAACAAGCCCGCATTCTTTGTAACTTTGATGATGGCCGCTGGCACTGCCGCCTTTATCCCGGCGTTCAAACTCAGCAGCGTCGCAAACGTCGCTTTGATCTATGCTGCCGCCCCGTTCATCGCCGCAGGGCTATCGTGGGTGTTCATCAAAGAGCTTCCAACCACGCGGGTCATTTTGGCAAGTTTGGCGGCGCTCTTGGGGGTGTTCATCATTGTTTCAGCATCATTTGGCGACAGTCAGCTAAAAGGAGATTTCCTTGCCCTGTTCATGACCTTGATGATGTCGGGCACGATGGTTGTTTACCGGAAATTCCCATCGACGACTGCGGCGTTACCGGCAGCCCTATCGTCCATTGTGCTGCTGCCATTTGCACTGGCGTTTGGCGACCCGCTTGTGGTGCAAAATCACGAACTGCCGATACTCATAGCCTTCGGCCTTGTTTTCGCAGTTGCGTCTGTGACCTTGTCAGAGGGCGCGAGACGCCTGCCATCAGCAGAAACAGCATTGCTTTCTACACTGGAAATGCCGTTAGCACCCGTCTTGGCGTTTCTCATACTGTCAGAGGTGCCGACGTCTTCCGCGATACTTGGCGGGGCCATCATTTTCTTGGCCGTTGTTTGGTCGCAGAGACTCAATGCCAAACATTAAAAGCCGACCTTCGTACTCAATGCAGCATTCGACACTTCGGGCTCAAAGCCCGAGTTCGCCGCGTTCAGTTCGAACGGCTGCTGTTTGCCGCCAAAGT
>CAJXVF010000251.1 GCA_913060845.1 uncultured Alphaproteobacteria bacterium
TATAAGAGACAGGCGCAGCACTCCCAAAGCCCGTATTCGATGTTCATGAATCTGGCTGGTCTCAAGCTCGTCCTGCCCTCCACGCCAGCTGATGCGAAGGGGCTGATGAAGACGGCCATCCGGGACAATAACCCAGTGATATTCTTCGAAGCCGGTCGGCTTGCAGGCTTGAAGGGTGAGGTGCCTGATGGCGACATCGCTATTCCGTTTGGCAAGGCAGATGTGAAGCGAGTTGGTACAGATGTCACCATCGTAGCGCTCGCCTGGGCCGTGCATGAAGCATTGGCGGCAGCCGAAGATTTAGCGGCGGAGGGTATTTCGGCGGAAGTCATCGATCCCCGGTCATTAGCGCCGTTGGATACGGATACCATCCGCGCGTCTGTGCAGAAGACCGGTCGCCTCGTCGTGGCGGACGAAGCACCGCCCACAGCAAGTGCTGCTGCAGAAATCGCCACCCTAGTCGTGGAGGACGCCGCCACGTTCCTCGCGCTGAAAGGCCCGGTTGCTCGGGTCTGCGCGCTTGATGCGCCGATCCCTTATAGCCCAGCGCTTGAGGACCACGTATTCCCGGATAGGAAGCGGATTGCGGCAGCGGCGCGGGCGCTGGTTAAAGGCTGAGGCTAGCCTTTCAGGCTTTCGACATGCTGGGAAAGCTTCGGCGCCACTTCTTCCGCTAAGCGCCGCATTGATGTCGGCCAGCGGCCCGTTTCATCCCAATCCTGGCCTGCCATCAGTAAGGTACCGAAGGGGCCAGCACGGTCCGCCAAATCAGTCAGGCGGGCGAGGACGGTGGCGGCACTGCCTGCTATCACGCAATCCTGGATCGCTTGCGGGATATCTAGGCGCGCATTCATCGCTTCGTTCGGCTCATCCCGCATGGCCTCAAAGTCCTCCATTTGGCGTAGCGAACGGAGGTAACGGAAATAGAAGGCGAAGTCGCCATCAGGGTCAGCGATGATGTCCTGTGCCTCCTGGTCGGTCTCTGTGACCAGAATATTGCGGCCAAGGCGCCATACGTCCGGGTCGGCGGGTTTGCCTGCCTTATCTCGGGCCTCGGCATAGGTTTGCCATTGGGCAATCACATCGTCCTCGGAAACGAAATTGGCTGAAATCGGAATGAAGTCCCGCTCTGCGCAGACGAATGCAGCGCCTGACCGGGCAGACACCATCGCCATTGCGATAGGAGGATGCGGCTGCTGCATTGGTTTCGGGATAGCGCCTAGCCCATGGCGCGGCCAGTGGGTGGATTTATTGGTGAGCGTCATACCGTTCACGGTTATTTCAAACGGCCCATCAGCTGCCCAAAGCGCTTGGATCGCATTCACGTATTCCAGTGCGACACGGTTGCGTTCGCCCATGTCTGTTTCGCCGAAGAATTCTGCGTCAGAGATCAAGCCGCCCGGCCCAACGCCGAGCATCAGGCGCCCGCCAGATAGCTGATCGAACATCGCGGCCTCACCAGCGACAATGCCTGGGTGGTGATGCGGCAAGTTTACAACGCCTGTGCCGAAGCGGATCTGGCTTGTTTCAGAAATCAATGTTGCCAGGAACAACATGGCGGAGGGAATTTGTTCCGCTTTGGAGGTGAAATGCTCGCCAATCCATACCTCTCCGTAGCCAAGCTTATCGGCCAAAAGAACCATCTCGCGGTCCTCCTGCAAGGCCAGGGCATAGGGCTTTTCGGGGCGATGTAGGGGCATTGAAAATACGCCGAGACGCATGAGATGGCTCTCCTTTAAGCAATGGGCAGAGTGTGCGGCCAATCTCAGGCATTTCGCAAGTGCGCCGCCGTGATTATGATGCCTGCAGACCCCGTTTCTGGAGCAGTAGCTATGGATCATCTGGCACGCGACTTTGTTGGCTATGGCGGCAACCCGCCGAATCCGAATTGGCCGGGTAAAGCCAGGCTGGCGCTGAACTTCGTGCTGAACTTCGAAGAAGGCTCGGAGCCCAACCAACTGGACGGCGACGGCAAGACCGAAGTTGGCCACACAGACTCGCCGGCCTCACCTGTTCCGCTAGACCGCCGAGATTTGGCAGCAGAGAGCATGTTTGAGTATGGTGCCCGGGTTGGGTTCTGGCGCATCCATCGGATGTTCCAGGAACGGAAAATTCCCTACACCGTTTTTGCCTGCGCTATGGCGATTGAACGGAACCCTCCGGCAGCAGCAGCAATCCGTGAGGCAGGGCTTGATGTATGCTGCCATGGTTGGCGGTGGATCGAGCATTTCAAGCTTTCCGAAGAAGAAGAGCGCGAGCACATTGCCCGTGCAGTCAAGTCCCTGGAGCAAACGCTCGGTAAGAAGCCCGATGGCTGGTATTGCCGCTATGGACCAAGTGAAAGCACGCGCAAGCTCGTCGTAGAGCATGGCGGGTTCTTGTATGATTCAGATGCGTATAACGACGATCTACCCTATTGGAAGAAGGTGAATGGCCAGGATCATCTGGTCGTGCCTTACGGTCTCGCGAACAATGACGGGCAGTTGACCCGGGGCAATATGGCGACCAGCGGGCAGTTCTTTGAATTTCTGCGCGATGCCTTCGATATTCTCTATGATGAAGGTCTGACCGAGCCGAAGATGATGAATGTCGGCCTACACATGCGCATCGTCGGCCAACCGGCGCGAGCCGCTGGCCTCAAGCGCTTCCTGGATTATGTGCAGAGCAAGCCGGACGTATGGATCGCACCCCGCGTCGAGATCGCGCGCCACTGGGCGGCGGAACATCCACCACCGCAGGGCTAAATGCGTAGCGCTTTAGTCTACCGCAGGCGGGAAGCGCAGGTAGCTGTCTAACTGCACATTGAATCCGCGCAACAGGCCTGCGACGAGGCGGTATTGGCCGACCGTAAATATGAGATCCAGAATGGCGGACGGCATCAGATTGCGTGCGACGCGCTGCCATTCGGTATCCGTCATCGTGAAGTTGGTCATTAGGCCGTCAACGGCTTCAAGCAACGCTCGATCTGCGCCATTCCATTGTTCGTGGAAAGGGCCGTCTGGAATGGCATTGATTTCTGCTGGTTTGACGTCGCGCCTTAGCGCAATTGGCACATGCTGGGACCATTCATAGGATGATCCGGCGAGCCAGCCCGTTCGCAGGATCATCAACTCCCGGGCGCGAGGATCAAGCGTTTGTTTATGTAGGCAATGATTAAAAAACGGCAACCAGCGCCGTAGCAGATCCATATTATGCGCCAATGTGTCGATGACATTGACGCTTTCAAAAGGACCACGCGCCTTCACCAAAAGTTCAGATTCTTTTAGTGAAAGATGGGCACCCGTTGAAGGCAACACGCGGGCCTCGCCCTGTGGCTGCGCCGGTGACAAAAACTGGATATTTGGTTTGGACCGCGGCGGCGTGCGCTCGTTGAATTCTGGATAGCCAGGGTCAGGAGGAATGCGCAGCGTGTTCAGCGCCATGGCTAGCATCACGTAATTGCCGATCATTGCCAGAATGTCGAGAATTTCGGACGTTGACCAATGGTCAGTGAGCTTTTCCCAAAGCCGGTCCGTCACGGCTGGGCCTTCAACAATGGCGTCAACAACCCTGAGTAACGTCTGCTCTTCATTCGTCCAGAAGGTTGTCGCCGGCCCATGGATGATCGCGCCGAACTCCTTTGGGCCAAACCCACAGCAGGCCGCAGACATCTTCAGGTGCTGGCTCCATTCATACTCGCAGTCCGTTCGCCAAGCGACACGGAGGATCAGCATCTCGCGAGTTCGGGCTGGAAGCGTTGATTTGAATAAGAAATGATTGGCGAAAATGGACCAACGGCGGAACAGGTCCGGCTGATGCATTAGGGCCTTCATTACATTGAGCGCGCCGAGCTTCCCGTCCGCCATCTTCTGCATGTTTGCAGGCCAATTATCTGGCTCTAAAAGCCGAACGCGAGGACTGGGCCGTATCATTGAGGAGAGTCTCCAGCAGCGGGAGGCATATTCAGTGCCTTACGCACTGTGCGATGAAAATGGTGAAGCGCGGGTTCATTTCGGCCAAAAGTAATATGCGGCTGGTCTCCAGACTTGAAGCTTTGTTGAATGCCTTCGCGCACAGGAAAGTCTTCCTCTTCAACTGTTTTCAGCAACAGAGCAAGATTCTTGGTCCAATGTGCTTCTGCCGCTTCCGTCGCCGCAGGCTCCGATATCAGCAGGGTAACCCTGAATTGGACCGCGTCAACGCCACGGGGAAACGCGTGCCAAAGTTCAACGTGCTCACCTTGCCGCACAAGGACAGTGGTCGGAAACAATATATAGACGCTGGCGAGATGCTTCGGCAGGTCCCATTCAGCTTCCGGTTGGTCCTTCAACATAGCGATGCTGCGCCGGGCAAACAGCAGGCTCAGGTTTTCGCCAAAGGCGTCAAACGCGCCGACATTTCTATGCAGGATTGGGTGGATCGACTGTTTGTGTAGAACGCCGAAATGGTAGGATTCCAGAAAGGTATCGATGCCGAGCTTCCAGTTCAGGTTCCATTCGGAATCGTAGGTTCTGAAGTGGGTATATCCGGCGAGATCATAATTTTTGATCTCCGGCGCCAGGCCTTGCAAAAGCGCATCAACGTCCAGTGCCGCATCGCCCTCTGTAGCTGGAGATGGCTGCACGAAAATCAGGCCATGACGTTCCTAACATGGCAGTTCTGTTAGCCCGTGATCGACCTTGTCCATGCCTTCGAATGCGGCATCTTCTGGCCTGGCTGCGAGGCGCCCGTCTGCGCCATATGTCCAGGCGTGATAGGGGCAGACAAAGCGTCGTGCTTCACCGCAACCTTCAGCTACCCGCGCGCCACGATGGCGGCATACATTCAAAAATGCACGGACCAGCCCTTCGCCATCCCGTGTCAACAGAATTGGAATATCAAGCAGGTCATGGGCCAAAAACGTGTTTGGACCGGGTAATTGGGCGCTGGCGGCCAGGCAGAGCGGGCGGTTGGTGAACAGTGCGTCCTGCTCTTCAGCGGCTTGTTGTGGTCAGCCCCCACTGAGTGGTCCGTGTGTAATGTTAGTGCATAGACGGTCTTTGCTCTAGGGGCATGACTGCCTCCGG
>CAJXVF010000252.1 GCA_913060845.1 uncultured Alphaproteobacteria bacterium
GAGATGTAGAGAGGTCTCGTGGGCTCGGAGATGTGTATAAGAGACAGGTTCAATGGTTTGAGGCGCGCCATCATCGCCATTGCGGATTCGACACCGTGATCAGCGTGGCTTTTGTCATCCAACGGGGCATTCCAGAACGCCATAATGCAGTCGCCCATGTACTTATCGATGGTGCCGTTCCGCTCCATGATGATGTCCGTCATGGGGGTCAGGAATTTGTTGATGAAGGCGGTGAGTTCCTCGGCGTTGAATTGCTCCGAAATGGTCGTGAACCCACGGACGTCACAGAATAGCAACGTCATGTCGCGCATTTCACCACCAAGCTTCAGCAAGGATGGATTGTCGGCCAGTTTCGCCACCATATCCGGCGACATATATTGCGCGAAGGCACCGCGGATTTGTTTCTTTTCCGACTCCGTCTGCATGTAGGATTGGATGGTCGTGACGAGATAGACCACGAACCCTGCAAACATCGGATAGATCGGGTCCAGCAGTAGGCCTTGGGTATCGAACATATACCAGGACGCATAGATCGCCGCGGCTGCCGCAGCACCACCAAGCATTGCTGTCGCGGTTGCGCCGACGCGCTTCCAGCGAACGCCGAAATAGATGATCAGGCCGAGTACGATCATGCCCAGCACCTCAACCCCATCCGCCCAATCAGGCCGGGTCAACAGTTCGCCGGAGAATATCTGCTCAAGCGCTTGGACGTGCAGCTCAACGCCTGGGATAGCGGTTGAAAGTGGGCTGGAGTGGATATCGCGGAGGCCTTCAGCACTGGTGCCGATGAAGATAACGCGGCCTTCCAACTCACTTGGCCCAACTTCACCCTCCATGACCTTCCAAACAGGAATGTATCGGCCCGGTTGGTGACCTGTATCGTAGAGCCAAATGGCGGCTTGGTTGTCTGTCGGAACCTCAAAATCGCCGATGGAAATCGCTGTAACGCCAGTTTTCTCACCGAAAGACTGTTCGCCGCTGGCACCGGAAGATTTGATGCGGAATGTATTAGCGCCTTGCGCAATTCGCAGCGTTTCTGCCACCAATGTCGGATAGATTTGGCCGCCAAGACCAACGAACAATGGCACACGGCGCACGATGTTGTCTGAATCTGGGACACTGTTAAAGCTGGCCTCGCCAAGGGCATTAGCCGACAAGACAGGCAAGTTGACGGCGGCACCGCTGAATGTCGGCACGAATTCGGTGGCGTTGTCGCCAAGCATTGCCATGCCGAATGTCTTGGCTGGGCGCTTCTCGTTCTCTTCGTCGAACATGACGAAGCCCAGGATGGCTGCGGATTGCGACAGAGTTTTTGCAAACACATCATCATGGTCAGGCAATGTGGCGCTGACGACGCGGATTTTATCCAGGCTGGAGGGGTCGGCGATCCGTTTCCAGTCTTGCATGAGCCGTGCGGGCGATGTGCGATCTGGTTCAGCGAACACCACATCGAACACGATGAGCGCAGCGCCAGCATTGGTCAGCTTCTGCGTTAGTTCTGCCAAAACGGGGCGCGGCCATGGCCATTGGCCAAACCGGCGTAGGCTTTCTTCATCGATGTCGACAATGCGGGCTGGGGTCTCGTCCGGCTTGAACTCGCGGGGTTTGATGGATTGGTATGCATCAAACACTTTCAGGCGCAGTTCGTGCACGATGACAGGACTTTCGACCCGCATGTATACGGCCGCGGCAAGCACCACGAGCGGTAGCATAATGGTGATCCAGCGGCGCATATAATGAGCCCCCCTTGGCGTCGGATGGTTTCTTCAGGGATACTTACCTTGAAACCCTAAGAAAGGTCTATGCAATGTCCGCAATCCCCTTGCCGCAAGATGGCGCAGACTGGAACGAACTGGCGAGCGAGATGCAGGCGATGGCGGCAGGGGACGCTGATTGGCGTGGATTGAAGACCGCCGTATATGTTTTCAATGCTGGCGAAGAAGTCCGTCGGGTTGGACGTGAGGCCTACACGATGTTCATGGCGGAGAATGGCCTGGCGCCCAAGGCTTTCCCCAGCCTAGATCGGATGGAGCAGGAGGTTGTTGGCTTTGGACTTGACTTGATGCACGGCGCTGATGGTGCTGGATGTATGACGGCGGGCGGCTCCGAAAGTATCTTCATGGCCATGAAGTCCGCACGGGATTGGTCACGGGCGAATGGACGAACCGGCTGCGAAGTCGTGGCACCTGCAACGGCGCACCCGGCATTCAATAAGGCGGCTCACACGCTTGGCCTCACGGTGACGCGGGTTCCGGTCGGGCTGAATTATTTGGCTGATGCGGAGGCGATGGAGGCGGCTGTCTCAGAAGAGTCCATCATGCTGGTAGGGTCTGCGCCGTGTTTTCCCTATGGGATGATTGATCCAATTGCTGATCTGGACGCTGTGGCGGCGCGGACGGGCCTTTGGCTGCATGTGGATGCTTGTGTCGGCGGCTATTTTATTCCGCACGCAGAATCTCTGGGCGTTGCGATTGACCCATGGGATTTTCGATTGCCGCATATGTCTTCTATTTCAGCGGACCTCCACAAATACGGCTACACGCCAAAAGGCGCTTCGACGGTGCTGTATCGCAGTGCAGACCTGTTCGCGCATCAGCCCTATACGTTTGATGTCTGGGCTTGCGGGTCCATGTCGACGCCGACGCTAAACGGTACCCGGCCCGGTGGAGCCATCGCTGGCGCTTGGGCGGTGCTCCGGCATTTGGGGCGGTCTGGCTATAAGCGGCTAGCAGCAGATGTAATGAACACCCGCCAAGCTATTCATGACGGTGCCAGCGCGCTCGGTTTTGAGACAATAGGCGATCCGAAGCTCGGCCTGATCGCCTTGCATCATGGGCAAAAGAATACTCATGCCATTGCAGACGCCATGAGCGCCAAAGGGTGGGTTTCAGCCAGAACCGGCAAGCCCGACGCCATCCACCTGATGCTGCAACCGGCCCACGTCGCTGCTGTTGATGCCTATTTACAAGACCTTGCAGAAACAACGGCTGCCGCCCCGGCTGGCGGGGCAGGCGGCACTGTTGAGTACAATTAGGCCTAGCCCGATTAGAGCGACGTTAGGAACTGCGATGCGACCGGGCTGTCCCAATCAACAGGGCCTTCAGACGCGGCGACCATGTTGCCTTGGCGGTCCAGCACAAAGCCCGTCGGTACGCCGCGAATGCCCATGATGGACGCGAAAATCCGCTCGTCGTCTAAATATGGCTTCAGCACCTTTAGTTCGCGGCGGCGATAATAGGCCTTAACGGCTGGCATGCCTGCTTGATCGATTGACAGCGGCACAATGTGTGCGCGGCTTCCGAGTTTCGCCTGCAGCGCATCCAGCTTGGGCATTTCGTCGTAGCACACGGTGCACCATGTGGCCCAGAACAGGGCAACGACAGGAGCGCCCTGATATTCAACGAAGCCTGTGAGTTGCCCGTCACCCTTCTTGAAGGCGACATCTGGCATCGGGTCCCGGCTTTCCAGGAGCCGAAGTCCACGCGGTGGTGCCGCGGCGAGGGCAGGCCCACTAACTGAAACTGCACTTGCGGCGACAACTGCGGCAGCGCCTTGTAGGGCCTGACGGCGGGATAATCGCATGCGGTGATCTCCAGATTTAATTCTAAGCGGGACAAGGCCAAGATGGCCGTACTGCGCAAATAATCAATGCAAACCGCCATAACAGCTGGTCACAATGCAGCGAGGCCGGAGTTGGTCGTGAGTCCAGAAATGCGAAAGGCCCGGGATTGCGCCCGGGCCTTTCTAAAACCCGCCGATGTGGCGAGCGCTTTAGTCTAGCTTAGGCGCCGCGGATGGCGCTGTGGCGAACGCCGAGACGGCGTAGCGTATCCATCGTCAGGCCACCGGTGGGGAGGCCCTTGGAGCGCTGGTGGCGTGCAACAGCATCTTTGGTTTGACGGCCGTAGACACCATCAATCCGGCCTGGGTTATGGCCCGCAGACCGCAGTGCGCGCTGGATTTGAGAGACGATATCCGTCGTCGTATTGGTCTCGCAAAGGATGGAGCGCCATTCCAGCCGCTCATCGGTCACTTTCACGCGCTTCGTGATGTTTTCGTAGCGTGCTGGGATGGCGATGGCGCGGCTTGCAGGCGGCTGCACCATTTTGCGTACCCGAACCGTGTCATATTGCGCCGGAATGGCGACACGACGTGTGGCTGCCGGGCGTTCAACCACCTGGCGGGTTACGGTCTTGTATACGGCAGGCTGCGTAGAACGGGTTGTTGCAGCTGGGCGGTCAAGAACGCGCTTGCTGATGGTGCGGTATTCAGGTGGTACTTCAACAAGGCACATGATTTCGCCGGTTGCTTGGTCCAGGCGCTCAATCGGGCCACGGCCCTTCTTCCAGGTCGTGTAGCCTTGCTTGACGAGGATACGCTCGGTCACCGTACGGTAGGTGGCTGGCACTGGCGTCAGGACTTCCTGTGCTGGCTGAACCAAAACCCGTTCTGTCACGGTGCGATATGCGGCCGGGATAACTTCAACGCGATCAGATGCTTCGCGCACGAGCACGCGTTCGGTGCCGCTTTCATAGCGGGCCGGGATTGTTTCAAGGCGCTGGCTTTCAGGCTGAACAAGCAGGCGTTCGGTCGCGGCATGGTACTTCGCCGGGATCAGTACGCGGGCGTAGCATTCGCCGGGCCGAGCGTTCGGCGGCAGATTGGCTGCGCCAGTTTGTGGACCTGCTGCGATGGGGCGCGCCGGTGGTGGTGGTGTGCGGCGCATCGTCGTTAGCTGATTTTTCAGGCGTGCGTTTTCCTGATTGATCGCATTGAACTGCGAATAATATTGCTGTTGCTGCGTCCGTGAGTCCGTCAGCTGAGATTCAAGGTTTTGAATCCGAAGGCTGTTTGCCTCTTCGGCTTCCTTAGACGTGCTGCTGCAGGCGGCGGCTAAAAGCGCCAGGCCGCTAACAGCTGCAATGCTGAGAAGTTTTTGCATCGGTTGGGCTCGCTTCTTTGATTTTGTCGTTATACCGCGCTCACTCCAGAACCGGAAACTTCTCGTGTGTAATGACGCGGA
>CAJXVF010000253.1 GCA_913060845.1 uncultured Alphaproteobacteria bacterium
ATATTCTTGCCTCTATAGCAGCGCGTCGCCAGTTAGGCGGCGGCTTTCGCTTCAGCGCGTGCTTTGGAGCGCTGGATGCGGCGCTTCAGCTTCGCCGCTTCTTCCGTCAACCGGGATGAACCGGTGTTGAGCAGGTAGGCGTCGAGGCCCCCGTTATGCTCAATCGTGCGAAGCCCCTGCGCTGTCAGTTTCAGGCGTACTTTAACACCCAAAATATCGGACAGCAGCGTGGCATGCTGCACATTCGGACGGAAGGTCCGGCGGGTTTTGTTGTTGGCGTGGCTGACATTGTTGCCAACCATTACGCCTTTGCCGCTGATGGCGCACTTGCGAGCCATGGCGATTCCCTAATCAAAACTGGATTGAATCAAATACGAGCAGCGCTTATACGGTTTGCTGCCCTGCTGGTCAAGCTTTCATGGGCGCCAAATCCGCCTTATTGGCTGTTAAGCCAGCGTTCGAGCCACACAACGTCGATCGCGCTATCGATGAAATCCTGAGAATCTATAATCCGCGCGTGCAGCGGCAGATTGGTGACGATTCCATCGATCACATATTCATGCAGCGCCCGGCGCATCCGAGCGCGGCAGGCCTCGCGGTCCACACCGTAGACAATCAGCTTCGCGACGAGGCTATCGTAGTGCGGCGGCACCTTGGCACCCTGGAACATATGGCTATCCACACGCACGCCAGACCCACCGGGCGGGTGATACCGCTCTACCGTGCCGGGGCTTGGGATGAACCGCTCAGGATCCTCAGCATTAATCCGTGCTTCAATCGCATGGCCACGAAATTCAATATCGCTTTGCTGCAGGGGAAGGCCTTCGCCGGCTGCGATCTTTATCTGCTGTTCAACGATATCGATGCCAGTGATGAGCTCCGTCACCGGATGCTCCACCTGCAAGCGGGCATTCATTTCGATGAAGTAGAACTTACCTTCGGCATAAAGGAACTCGACCGTCCCTGCCCCGCGGTAATTAATGTTGCGGGCCAGCGCTGCGCCGTGTTCGCCGATCATGGCGCGTTCTTCAGGTGTCAGAACGGGTGATGGTGCTTCTTCAATCACTTTCTGGAAGCGGCGTTGCACGGTGCAATCACGCTCGCCCAGATGGATCGCGTGGCCCTTACCATCTGCCAGAACCTGCACTTCGATATGCCGTGGCCGGTCAATGGCCTTCTCGACATACACGGAGCCATCGCCGAACGCTGCTTCGGCCTCACTAGAGGCGACTTCGTATGCCCGGGCCAAATTCTCTGCCCGCTCAACCCGTTGCATGCCGCGACCACCGCCGCCAGCCGATGCTTTGATCAGCACTGGATAGCCTGCAGCCTCGGCCGCTGCAGCGGCCGCAATAGCGTCTGGGATAAGCTCAACACCACCTGGCACGATGGGCAGCCCAGCCGCCTCTGCAGCACGCTTGGCCTGAATTTTGTCGCCCAGCATCTCAATCTGCTCAGGCGTTGGGCCAATGAAGACTTTGCCGTGATCTTCGATGATCTGTGCAAACCGTGAATTCTCCGCAAGGAAGCCCAGGCCTGGATGCACTGCATCGGCGCCAGTGATCTCCGCCGCAGTCAGGATAGCCGGCACGTTCAGGTAGCTGTCCCGCGCCGCCGGTGGACCAACACACACACTTTCATCCGCCATGCGCACATGCATGGCTTCCGCATCCGCTGTCGAATGGATGGCGACTGTGCCAATCCCCATTTCCCGGCAAGCCCGGATAATGCGAAGTGCGATCTCGCCGCGATTGGCGATAAGAATTTTTTGAAACATTACGCCAAGCCCACCGAGGTCATTCGACCACCATCAGCAATTCGCCGAACTCGACCGGCTGCGCATTTTCCACGTTGATTTCCAACACGACGCCGGATTGCGTCGCCGTAATCTGGTTCATGACCTTCATGGCTTCAATGATCAGCAACACATCGCCCGCTTTTACCCGGTCGCCCGTTTTCACAAAATTCGGCTCACCTGGGCCAGACTGCAAATAAGCCGTGCCAACCATGGGTGACATTACTGCCCCTGCTGACATTGGCTCCGGCTTTGCTTCCGGCTGGGGTGCGGCAGGCGCAGCAGCGGCGGTGGCTACAGGCGCTGGAGCAGCAGTTGCTACTGCGACAGCTGCCGGACCGGCCTTAGAGAGGCGGATAAAATTCTCACCGTCCTGATATTCAATCTCACCGAGACCTTTATCTTCCAAAATGCCGGCGAGCGCCGCCACGGCCTCCACGTTTACGTCAAAGCCGCTCATGCGGTGATCCTTCCTTCGGGGTCATTGTCGCCGATCAAACCAGCGAGCGCGTCCATCGCCAGGACATAGGTGTTTGGTCCAAAGCCCGCAATAGAACCGGTCGCGGCCTTCGAAATATAGGAGTGATGCCTGAAAGCTTCACGCCGGTGAATATTTGATAGATGCACTTCGATGACAGGCGCTTCGATGAGCATCAACGCGTCCATCAGTGCGACGGAAGTGTGCGTTAGCCCAGCACCATTGATGATGACGCCAGCGGCAGCGGTCCGCGCTTCCTGAACCCAGGTGATCAGGTCGCCCTCATGGTTGGATTGTCGGAAGTCGACGCCAAAACCCAACGCCTTTCCTTTTTCCCGACACATCGCTTCCACGTCCGCCAGTGTCGCATAGCCGTATATTTCAGGCTGGCGAACGCCGAGCATGTTCAGATTGGGGCCGTTCAGGATCCAGGCAGTCGCCGTCATGCGCTTGAGCCACTTGTTAGATACTAGATGTTGCGTCGGTTGATAGCGGATGCCGCCGTCCGCCGCAAATCCAAACGCTCAAAGTTATCTACAAGGTCGGTGCCCGGCGTGGTTTGCTAAGCTTGCTCATTGGGAACTGATAGAGCCGCTGCTGCCCCAACATGAAAATTTTGAGACCCCGCTTGAACAAATCCTGGATCACAGGCGTGTGCACATCCAGCCCGCCGGTATATGCGCCGAAAGCAGGCAAAATCATGCGTTGGCCATCCGTAACGAAGCAGGAACCACTGACCCTGCGGGCAGACGTGGCGACAGCGGCTTTTGGATGGAGATGCCCGGCAACTTCGCCCGGACGCGGGCCAGACCTTGGTTCATGCCGCAGCAATAGACTGCCAGCCAAAAGCTCTGGCGTAGCTGTGCCACCAAGTGCGGCTGGTGGATCAGGATCATGATTGCCTGCAATCCAAACCCACTCCACAGCCTTCGTTAGCGCCTGAATACGCCGGGCCTCAACTTCGCCCAAGCGAAGCGGCCCGGCACCGTCGTGGAAACTATCGCCAAGAGCCACGATCCGTTTCGGCTGCATCCGCCTCACCAGCCGTTGCAAACGGTCCAGCGTCGCCGTCGTGTCGTAGGGCGGCGCCAGCCTCCGCCCCCGCGCCGCCATAGCCGAGCCCTTCTCGAAGTGCAGATCGGCCACGACGAGCGTGCGACAAGCAGGCAAAAACAGCCCACCTTCCGGCGTCAACTGCACATGCTCACCGTTCAACGTCAGCGGGGCGAGTGTCATCTCTGATTCCAATAGATACGCTATACCGTCAAGTAACCGCCGTCGCTTGGGATCAGAACGCCGGTGACATATTGGGAAAGGTCACTGGCCAGGAAGATTGCTGGACCGACGATATCCTCTGGTTTGCCCGGGCGGCCCATGGGGATATGGCGCATGAAGCGTTCCAGCATCTCTGGCTGTTGTTGGATGCCAGCCTCATTCAGCGGCGTGAAAATAAGGCCGGGGCCGATGGCGTTTACGCGCACGCCAAATGGTGCCAGTTCCGCCGCCATGCCGATCGTGAAGTTCTTCACCGCACCCTTGGAAGTCGTATAGGCGACCGAGTTTGGCGTGTGCACAAAGCTCTGGATCGAGCCGATGTTGATCACCCGTCCTTTGGTCGCTTTCAGCTGGTCCTGGAAGGAATGCACGCAATTGAACAGGCCAGTGATATTGACCGCGACCGTATCATTCCAATCGTCAATCGCATTGCCGCTATCGATGGTGGCGCGACGCACGATGCCAGCATTGTTCACCAAAATGGACACAGGGCCGATACCCGCTTCGACTTTGCGGGCCATGGACTGAACGCCTTGCATGTCCGTGACATCAAGCTTCATCGCCCAGGCTTCACCGCCAGCGTCTTTGACATGGCGAGCGGTTTCTTCGGCACCCACCAAATTTACATCAGCCGCGATGACCCGCGCGCCTTCCCGCGCATACCCTTCAGCAATGCCCTGGCCGATACCTGATCCGCCGCCGGTAACGAAAGCCAGGTGGCCGTCAAGAAGTCCTGTCATTCTGTGATGCTCCGTAAATTAAGCCGACCAATCATGTGAGCGGCGCGCCTGCTTTTTTCAATTCCGCCAGATACGGCACATGCTCTTCCTCGATACCGTGCCGTGGCGTTTGCTTAAAGTGCGTGTGAACCCATTCGGCCTTCGCCTCAACATTCTGGCGCATGACATCGGGCGGCGGCAATTGCACCTTGCCCGCAATGATATCCCGCACCCAGCGGGCCTGATGTTCAAACACCATGTTCAGCGCGGTGTCGGTATTGAAGAAGCCAATCATGAAAAGGCCAGGCCATTCTGGCGGCACGATACGTTTGTATAAATCAAGCTGGTCCTGGTCCGGGTCACCCGTAACAAGACCATCCGCCAGGAATAGCAGGTCGCATTTATATCCTGTGGCGGCGATCAGCGTGTCGAACTCATCGGACGAGCCATCGTTGAAGTAAATGACCTTGCCTTCAATCCGCTGGATATCCTGCTTTAGATCCACGCGGCTGTAGGCAATATCGTTTACAATTGTGCCGTTGGAAGTGACGTGCAAGCGTTCCGGGGATGGCGGACGGAAACCAAGCTTTGTCAGATCGCCATGGGCCACATAAGCCAGAAATCGCGTTAGGCGCCTACGGATGCCCGCCGGAATCCAAGGGCGTTGGATTTTGCGCGTGATTTCTGTGAACGGGCGACCAAGCTGGTCAGCCCCCACTGAGTGGTCGGTGTGTAATGTTCTGTCTCTTATAC